>JBBTAG010000058.1:0-5621 GCA_038044345.1 Nanobdellota archaeon | reverse complement strand
AGTTTTTAGGATAGGCTTGCCTATCCTATTTTGCTGTTTAGTTCGGAGATACTATCAACTTTAGCAAGATTTATAAGTTAACTACGATTTTATAAAATATGGAATTTAACGTAATAATTGAAAAAGACGAAGATGGCTGGTATGTTGCAAGAGTGCCTGAAATACAAGGCTGTCATACTCAGGGAAAGAGCATTGAACAGGTTATTGAGAGAATAAAAGAAGCAATTGAAGTCTGCATAGTAGCTGATAAGCTAAAAATCAGACCAATGAAATTCATAGGCTTACAAAGAGTAGAAGTAGCATAAAATAATGGCAAAACTTCCTAAGATTTCTGGAAAAGAGATGTGTAAAGTTCTTGAGAAACTTGGTTTTGAGAAAGTTTTTGGCAAGGGAAGTCATGTAAGATTTGCTCATAAAGATGGAAGGAGAACTGTTGTTCCAGTTCATGGAAACGAAGACCTTGGACCTGGATTGCTATTGGAGATATTGAAACAAGTCGGTTTGACAAGAGAAGATTTTGAGAAGCTTGTTTAATGAATCTGTAGGTTTCTGTCAGAAAACTGAAAATCTTCTTCATTGGTTATAATCAATTTATTGATAAAATGATGGTGAGAAAGAGTTTATATTTCTCTAGAAGAAAAAAGAGCTAAGTTATTATCTGGTCTAAAATCCAGCACGAATTTACAAGGCTCTTATTTAACAAACTCTACATTTTCAATATTTTCAAATTCTTTGTCACCAGTCAGAAATTTCACCCCTATATGCTTGCTCATAATATAAGACACACAATCTGTAATTGACACACTTCTATCTTTCCAATCTAGCCTAAATTTCATCGCCTCATCTATCCATTCAGATTTTATTGAATTGATATATTTAGAATATTTATTAATTGTTTTTCCAGCACGCTTATCTTTGTCTCTATAGAGATTATAACATAGTTCTGCAAAGATAAAATTGTTAATAATGATGTCCGAATCCAGATATTTGTCATAGTCCTCATTACCGTCGATTATTTCCATAATTGCGTAAGTATCAAAAACATATTTAGATGTCATAAAGCTCTTTGTCAGTTTCTTTCATTAGTCGTTTAACTGATTTAGAAAATTTATGCGTACCAAATGTCTCTCTCAATATGTTGCCTTTTTTTACTAAGATTGCATCTATCTCTTCTCCTTCTTTGATATTTTTTATTTTCAATATTTCTTGAGGAATTATTATCCCATAGGAATTTCCCCATTTTCTTATCTTAGTTGTTAATTCTTCCATGTATATACCGTATATACATAAGTATTTAAATCTTTTTTTTGTAAAGCATGTATTTGTTTAAAATCCTCTTCATGGGTTTAAACAAATAGTTAACTCCGCAAGATTTTAACGGCGTGAAAAGATGTTATAATCTGGGAATATAGGTAAAAAGAAGAGGTGATAAAGAGGATTTCATATTCTTTAAAGAAAAAAGAGCTTGATTAATAATCTGGTTAAAATCCAGCACGAATTAATTATGCTCTTATCATACTCCTCAAAAAAAGAGCTTATATCTTACAGGAAATTCATAGAATTTCCTGTCCAGAGAATTCATTTCGAATTCTATGTATCTAAAATTAAGCACGGTGGGCTCTTTTTAATATAACTATATAGTGATAACAAAACGAAAGATTTAAATACCTCAAAAATTCAGTATTTTTATGACAGTTGAAATTAAAAGATTACCTTGTAATTTGCTAAATGAGGAGGCGACTGGATTATGTTCTGGACCTCTTAGGCCTTTAGAAATGGCAGTTCAAGCAAATGTAGAAGAAAATGGAAACTTTAAGATTGAAGATATATTCTGCCCCTATGTAAGGAAAGATTATCCTGGAAGATTATATTATTGCCCTCTTCGAGCAAATAAATTTGTACTAGGTAGTGATAATTGTATTTACTCTCCTGATGAAAGAACGACAGGAAAAAATACAAAATCTCCTTAAATTGATTGTTTTTTAAACATAATTCTTAAAATATTAATTTAAACACATCTTCATGGGTTATAATCAGTTGATTGATAAAATGATATTTCAAAAATTTTAATACAAATAATTATGTTTGTTTGATATCGCTTCTATCGTCTGGAGGATGCCCAATTCTAGCGATATATCTTTGTGGATCTCTCTTCCAAAGCAATCTGTTAGCTTCAATATTTGTTTTATTTACATAGGATTCAAATTCTTCTGGTGAGTTGAATCCTGGAACTTTAATGAGAGAAGTTCTGAACATCATATCCTCTAAACCTCTGCCGGGCCACCATAGATTTTCGCGCACAACTTGTCTGTAGATTGGTGTGCCTGGAAGCGGATTTAAAATAGCAAAAGAATAACTATCTGCTCCGGAATCCATAGCAAAGTCTACTGTTTGTTTAATTTCTTCATGTGTTTCTCCTGGATATCCTAAAATCCAAAAAGTATGAACGAACATTCCCGCTTCTATCGCATTCTTTATCGCAGGCTTAATCTGGTAGACATTCAGATTTTTTCCAATGACATTATCTAGAACTCTTTGCACTCCACTCTCACACGCAAGAGTTACTTGGTAGCATCCAGCATCAGCCATTCTTTTGAACATTTCCGGTTGATTAGCTAAATGGTAATTAGTTTTTATGCCGTTGGGAGTACACCATGGCAATCTAATCTTTTCTAGTTCACCGCATAATTCATAGAGATGTTTTATATTTGCAGTAATGGTGTCGTCATCCCATTGAATTTCTTCGACTTTGTAATCTCTTACTGCACCTTTTATCTCATCAACTATACTTTCAATCGGTCTCCAACGCACTTTCGCCCCCCACATTTGAGGAGTTGTACAAAAAGTACATTTTTCTGGACAACCTCGAGAAGCCATAACGTTCAAAACCCGTTTGGTTCCGCTTTTAGTCTTTGTTGAATGGAAAGCACCAACATTGAAATATCCATCCATATTTACAAGGTCTCGCGCTGGAATAGGAAGTAGAGCAAGATCTTGCACTCTTTCAGATGGATTAACTTTATACGTTCCAAGCCCATTACGCATGACTAAACCAGGAATATTCGCAAAATCTTTTCCTTCTAAGCGTGCCCGAACCAAGCTTGGAAATGCAAAATCAGATTCTCCTCGCATTGCAAAATTAATATTGGTATCTTCCATATCAGTTAGCTTTGCTTGAAGACCCTGGCCGTGATTTGAATTTGCAAATTCATAATCTGAAGTGGCATTTGACATATGGTTTCCACCAAGAACCACCTCAGTTTTAGGATTTACTTCTTTAACAATTCTTGCAATGTCGTGTGTTGAATAAATCAAATTAGAAAATAGTGCTGATATCGCAACAATTTGGGGATCAACTTCTCCAATTCTTTCTTTTATTTCTGCTTCAGGCAAACCAATCATGACTGCATGATCTGCCATTGGAACTCTATGATTCCATCCCTCAAGGGCAGTATCAAGTATATGGGCGCTGTACCCTTCTCGTCTTAAAACTTCAGCCATAATCATTGCTCCCAATGGCGGCTGTATCCTATTGACTCCTCCGTCATACCCTTTCAAGTTGGGTGCTATGAACATAATTCTTCCTTTTTCCGACATTTTTATGTTAAACTCATTTGAAAAGATGGTTTATAAGTATTTCTATATAAATATGATTTATTTTCAAATTGTTTAATGTTGGTGATTCTAATTTACAACAATAATTAAAAACACTATAATTTCAGTCTTCTAATGCGTGAAAATTGGATGATTGATATTGATGACGGAGGTTTATTGGAATTTATGCCTTCCTTTCTCGAATATTATAACCGAAGAAATGGAACTCATTTTGTAAAACAAGACATATTTAGTTATGATTTGTGGAAATCTTTTGGAATAACTGAAGAAAAAGCCGTTACTGAAATCCAAAAATTTTATCAATCACCTGGATTTAATAGACTTCCTACTTTTCCCGGTGCAATTGAGCTACTATGTCATTTGTCCAAATATGGATCTTCCGTTTTTGCAGTGACTGCTAGACCAAGCCATGTTGATGTTTTAACCAAAGATAATCTGAGATTTAATTTTGGTGAATATGCTCCTGAAGTTATATTCTCAAGGCCATATACTCCCCTTTTGGATGGCAATGGAAAACTTAAAACAAAAGTTGAAATTTGCCTGGAAAGAAATATAGGATTTGCAACTGAAGATTCTGTTAAACAGGCAAATACTCTTGGAGAAGCAGGAATTATTGCATTCTTATTACCACAACCTTGGAATTTAAATGAAATCAAGATTCATTCCAAAGTGATCAGAGTAAATTCTTTAAGAGATGTGGTTGAAAAGAAAAGATTGTTTATTTCTGAGTAAATTCCGTGTAGTGACATTTGCCGCAAAAAAGTCTGGTTTTATGATTTGCTAAAAATATTCCAGGTCCGCATCTCGGGCATGACTTGTCCCTTGTAACTTTTTCGCCATCTATCTTGTAATGCATATATTTCTTGCTTGTTGGTTTGTTCTTATGTGGTTTTTTTCCCTTTCTGTCCGCTGGTGCTACCATGTTAATTGCCCTTCTCCGATAGTACTCTATACTCTCTCAGCATGGCTCTTCCTCTCTCCAATGAATCTAAAATTCCCTTGTCTGCCAATCTTTCTGCAGTTTTTATTAATCTTTCTTGTGATCCATTATATCCTAATCTTGTTGCATCTGCATATAATTCTCCCTGTGAAACAAAACGAGGTGAATTTATTTTGACTACACTTATAACTGTTGATGTAATCGTTTTTGCCATTTTATTTAACTCCTGCAGCCTGTGTTTGTTCTTGTCCTGGCGCTGCTTTTTTTATTTTTTTTCTTGGTTCAATTGAGTCTTTATCTTTTACTGAGTCATAAATATACGCCTCGATAAGGAAAGTATTTCTACCAAATTTGCTTTTTACCGCTTTAACAACAATAACCTCTTCTTTTGCCTTAAATTGTTGGGCTGTTGTTGACAATGAATTCTGGAAACCGAGATTTGACTGAGATTCTACAATCACTTTGACTTCCCGTCTTTTCAATAAATCATTTCTAAAATCTGTTATGACCTTCATCCTAGTTTTATAGCGTAAGAACCTTTAGTTTTAATTTTCAAATTATTTGCAACTTCCGATTGTTCAGGATTCAATACGGTGACTTTGCCCTTTGAATTTTCTGCAATTTCATTTGAACCGCATTTCGGACACTTGCTACCTTCAACAACTGATTTGCATTTTTTGCATGCTTTTTGTGCTGCCATTACTTCTTCCCCCCTTTCTTTTCGCCTTTTTCAGTTTTTTTAGCAGCTGCTTTTGTAGCATTTTCTCTCTTTTTTTTGTCATCATTTATCCAATCAATTTTTCCAAGACCTGGCTGTCTCATGGTAAGACCTATTTTCGGTTCTCCTGATTTGTAACTAACAGCTACAACTCTAGCAAGACATTCATCTCCCTTTGATAGAACTCGTTTTGAAGATTTTCCAGACAATGTGCCCGTTTTACTTAGAGAAACATAATCTTCCATTGTTTGAGAAATGTGAATCATTCCTTGAGCTGGACCAATTTGCATAAACGCGCCAAAATTTGTTATTTCATTGATTGTTCCGTAGACCAACTCGTGCAACTCA
>JBBTAG010000057.1:0-1747 GCA_038044345.1 Nanobdellota archaeon | reverse complement strand
CCTTATTTTTTGAGTTTAAATACTTTATCGTTATAAAAAATAACTAATTTGTTAGCTACTCTGAGAGAGTGAAATTTGGTGAAATCTTTTTTTAATCATAAAGTAAGTAAAAATGATTTCCGAAACGCTTAAAACTCTCTTTTTCTTTAAATGGAAATGCAAATAATATTCACTGAGCATGCAAAAGAGAGGTTGAATAAAAGAAGAATAACTATTGAAGAAGTTGAATTGGCTTTAAAATCTCCTGATGAGACTAGAAAAGAGGGTGGAAAATATATTGCAGAAAAAAATATTGGTAGGGCAAAAATTGAGGTTGTTTACGAAAAAGATAAATATATAAGGGTTGTGACCGTTTATTACATATAAATAAATTAAAGATAAAAAACAAAATGAAAATAACATTTGATAAGGAAGCGGATGCGATGTATATTGAAATGAGTAGCGAGGAATTTTCTAAAAATAAAAAGATAGACCACGAAACAATTTTAGATTTGGATGTAAATGGCAAGATTATAGGAATAGAATTGCTTAATGTGAGTAAAAGGATGACTAAAGATTTTCTTTCAGATATAAGGGTTCAAAATTTGGCTTCTGCTTGAGTTGATAGTAAAAAAATCTTTTACATTGCAAATAAGAAAATATTTGCAAATAAATTAATTGAAATTGAAAGCCAGATATTACTTGTTTTGTTATAGAAAAATGCACTTATTAGACTTGTTGCCAGAAAGAAAAGTGCTAAAGGGAGACCATAGCTAAGAGTGAATATGAAACAAAGAAGTGATGAAACTAAAATTCCATCAAGACTGTTATAAATTTTTTTTATTTCTTTTTGAATAAGCCCGCGGAATAAAATTTCCTCTGAAAATGCTATCAATGGTAAAAGGTAAAATAATTCTCTGTTCTTTTCTGGATTGAGGATCAAACTTCCGATTATTCCTAGAGCAATGCCGAGAAGAATTGTTATCGGCAGCCAACTTGTTTTTCTTCTTGAAAAACCGACATCACTTTCAAATTTTATGGTGTAAAAGACTGTGAGAAATGCAAGAGCAAAATAAGTTATAAAAGTACGCCAGAATATATCAAAAGTTAAGAACAATTCAACTATTCTTATCATTGGAAGAATCATGAATGAAATTATTATTTTTGTATTGCTGGTGAGAGTGTCAGAGTGTGATAAAGATGTTATGACGCCACAGATAAGTATGGCATAAAGTAAAAATCCTAAAATTGGATTTAATTGTAATGTAATCTCGGATAGGAAGAGTCCGAGGACCATTAAAAATAGGAGATATTTTTTTATTTGCATTTTTACCTTATAATTTGTTTATAGACTGAAAGAGAGGCTATTATCAGAAAAACTGCGATAAGAACGACAATTGCTGGAAAGAGACTTTTTCTTATCTTTTCATGGCTGAGTTCAACTATCATTAAATAAACTATTAAAGTCACAGTCAAAAATATAGGGGAGATTTCCTTTACTTCTGCGAGGTTTATCATGAAATTAATGCTCAATTTCGGTTTATAATACTTGCGAAAAGCCTACATTGTTAACTTAACGGGTGCTGGAAATAAAGGTTTTCGGTATAAAGTCTTAATTTAAGGTTACTTTTTACACAACTTTTGAAGTTCTAAAATGCATCCAATTATATTCATCAATTAGTTTAGGTAAAGTTACTATTTATTCTTTTTAGAAAATATCTTTATTAATGTTTTCACATCTTTCAATGATTCTTTAGGAATAGTTATT
>JBBTAG010000056.1:0-19766 GCA_038044345.1 Nanobdellota archaeon | reverse complement strand
TTTGAAACGAAAGATTTATATAATAGTTATATTTAAAAGTTATACTATGGCAATAGAAGTAAGGACTAAACAATGGGGCAATTCGATAGGAATAGTTATACCTGCTGAAGCTGTTGACAAATTTAGATTGAAACCAAATGAGAATTTGGTTATTGAAATTAATAAGAAAGATAATGTGCTGAAAGAGCTTTTTGGGGCATTAAATCATAACAAGAAACCAACTGAACAAATATTAAAAGAGGCCAGAAAAGAATTAGACAGCAAATGGTTGAAGTAAAGAGATGTTTGGATACTTATGCACTTGTTGAGATTGCTAAGGAAAATTCTAAGTTTGCAGAGTATTTGAATTCGGAATTTGTTCTGACAGATTTAACTCTTACTGAATTTTATTCTGTTCTTTTACGTGAAGAGGGAGAGAAGGTTGCAGATTATTGGTTTAAAAAATTGGAAAGGTATGCATCTGCAGTAAGTAAAGATATTCTTATCGAAGCAATTAAATTCAGGTATGAAAATAGAAAGAGAAATATATCATTTTTTGATGCAGTAGGATATGTATTTTCCATAAAGAATGGATATTATTTTGTTACCGGAGATAAAGAGTTTGAAAAACTTCCCAATGTTGAGTTTAAGAAAAAGTGATTTTAGAATAAGAAAGACTGGGCGGATTTGATTTTTTGAAACGAAAGATTTACAATTATAAGTTATTATTTACTCAGCATATTCTCATTGTTAGGATTAATAATTGGTTGGGCTTATGGTAAGATTAAGAATAGGATCAAATAAAAATTAGTTTTTTGTTTATCTGCAGGCAATTAATAAAGATTAAATATCTTCAAATACTGCTCTAAATATGCAATATAGTGAATTTGTTTCGGTATATGAATCTTTGACTGCAACTGCTAAGAAGCTTGAGAAGACATCCATTTTAGCAGAGTTTTTGA
The DNA here is from genome assembly GCA_038044345.1 of Nanobdellota archaeon. Classification (GTDB taxonomy): domain Archaea; phylum Nanobdellota; class Nanobdellia; order Pacearchaeales; family GW2011-AR1; genus VGKP01. Next base: position 18,825 of record JBBTAG010000056.1, on the reverse strand, counting down.
AGAAATTGGAGAAGAAAGGAAAGAGCGAATGGATTTATCTTTTAAGGGGAGGGGTGCTTGCAGATTATGATTCACGTGAATTTGGAATATCTGACCAGCTTGTTTTGAAGGCAATAGGTGTTGCTTTTGGAATTAAAAGTGAAGAGATTGTTGATAGACATAAAAAAGTCGGAGATTGGGGAGAGATTGCGGAGTTTTATGTTGAAAAAAGGAAGCAAAGCACTCTTTTTTCTTCCAAACTTTCGGTGGATAAAGTGTTTGGTAATTTAAAATTAATATTGGATATAGAAGGAAAAGGAGCGGTTGATAAAAAAATGCAACTTATTTCTGAATTGCTGACATCTGCAACTGGGAAAGAAGCAAAATATATTGTCAGAACATTGTTAAATGATTTAAGAGTCGGAGTTGCAGATGCATTGCTTATTGATTCTATTGTTCTTGCATTTTTTGAAAATAAAGATGGAATGAAAGCAAAGATTGAAGAGAAATATGATATTGCAAATGATTCAGCATTGATATTTGACGCTGCGTTGAAAGGAGAGAAAGAGATAGATAAAATAGATATTGAACCGGGGAGGCCAATAAAAGTTATGCTGGCTGTTAAAGTTGAAAGTATAGAAGAGGGATTTGAGGCAGTTGGGAAGCCGTGTGCACTTGAACATAAATATGATGGTTTCAGAATGTTGATTAGCAAGAATAATGGCAAAATAACTCTGTTTACAAGAAAATTAGAAAATGTGACTTTGCAGTTTCCAGATGTTGTTTCTGCGGTTGAGAAAAATGTTAAAGGCGATAGTTTCGTTTTGGACTCTGAAGTTGTAGGATATGATAAAAAAACAGGAAAGTATAGACCGTTTGAGGCAATAAGCCAGAGAATAAAAAGGAAGTATGAAATTGAAAAGCTCATTGATTTATTGCCTGTTGAAGTAAATGTTTTTGATGTTGTTCATTACAATGGAGAAAGTTTGATTAATTCTCCTTTTAGGGAAAGAAGGAAGTTGGTTGAGAAAATAATAAAAGAGAAAGAGTTGGTGATTAGACCTGCAACGCAGATAATAACAGATGATGACAAAAAGGCGGGAAAATTTTATGAATCTGCCTTGAAAATAGGCGAAGAAGGAATAATGATGAAATCTCTCTCTGCACCATACAAACAGGGAAGAAAAGTAGGATATATGGTAAAGATGAAGCCGACTGTTAATGATGTTGATTTGGTTATTGTTGGTGCCGAATATGGAAATGGAAAAAGGGCAGGATGGCTTACAAGTTTTATTGTTGCATGCAAAGATGGAGATAAAATTTTGGAGATAGGAATGGTTTCTTCCGGGTTGAAAGAAAAAGAGGAGGAAGGCACTAGTTATGATGAGATGACTAAACTGCTTAAACTTTTGATAATTGATGAAGAGGGAAACAAAGTAAAAGTTAAGCCGAAAGTTGTTGTTTCTGTGACATATCAGAATATGCAGAAAAGTCCGACATATGCTTCTGGATATGCAATGAGATTTCCGAGAATAACTCATTACAGGCCAGATAGAAGCATTTATGATATTGCTTCCTTGGAAGACATAGAAAAAGAAGTGAAAAAGCAAAGAAGATAATTAACTTCTAAGTAGTAACATGATGGAAAGATTTAAAAAGGCGGGATTTCTATGGAAATTATGGAAAATGAAGTATTGAACGATGCTGAAAATATTTTTTTGGTAAGGCCGGCAAATAATATAAATAATTATGTTTTTGCGGTTAGACCTTCTTTTGCATTCAGAAAAAAGGTTTTTGAAGCTAGTGTTTTTAATCCTCTTGAAAATAGTGCTAATGCGTTCGATAATAGTCGTTATTGGAGACTCGATGAAGCAGGTCAAGAGATAAGAGGTTCTTCTACTTTTTTAGGTTTGAGATTTGATAAGGTAATACGACCTCTTGGGTTATGGGTTCCTGGTGTTTTAGAAGCAAGAGTATTGGATGTGAAGAAAGAATTGACAAATGGCGTTTACCGAGACTTTGGAATGGCAGTTTATGATGAGTCTAATCCAAATAAAGAGATAGCTCAAAAGTTAGCTGAGAGAGCTAAAAAAGAAGGTTGGGTTTTACCTCTTCTTGTTCCTTTCAGAGGTTTAGATTATCAATTGAATCCAAAGGCACAATATGGTGTGGATGTTTCCATAGTTGAAAAACCAGAAGGCATTGTTAAAGGTAAGGATGCAGTTGATGTTCTTAACCAGTTTGCTTGGAAAACAAATTCGGGCGCTCACGGGTTGTATCGTTTTGATGGTGGCGGTTGGTGTGCTGATGACGACGACTTGGCTGGCTCGGGCGGTTATGGTCGGGTGGGAGATTGGATTTGCGGCGAAGCCGCACGCACCGATTTAGCAAAGGCATATGATTCTTTAAGTGAGAGAAAGTATGGGGCTAAAATAAGAGAATTGCAAGGGCAAATGCAAAAGCAAAAAGAAGCATTTGTTCAATCTTTGGAGGCAAATTAAAATGACGAAAGAAAATGATGGAGTATTCGTTCACGCACCAGTTATACAAAGATGTACTTTCAGCAGGTCTCTTCAAGGAGATGAAGCAAGAGAAGTTTATAAAGAAGTTAAAGCCATGGTTGCAAAAGACTTCAAAAATGTACCTGCATTTAGCCAATACTTTGAATTTGATGAAGAAAGAGGATTAATCAAGGGTTCTAATACATTTTATGGAATTGTTGCTAATGAGGTCTTAAGCAAGAGCGGATTATGGATACCTACAATAGTTGAAGCAAAGCAGTTAGATGCAGCTAAAAAGTTATCAAATGGCGTTTACAGAGACTTTGGAATAGCAGTTTATGACGAGTCTAATCCTAATAAAGAGATAGCTCAAAAATTAATTGCGGAAGCGAATAAAAGGGGATGGCAAACCCCCATTTTGCTACCATTTAAAGCATTGAAACTTAAAAAGGGCGGAAGTCCGTATGGAGTAAGTGTTTTGTTTAAAGATGATGCACAAGGAATTATGAATGGTGATGAGGCAAGAACTTATCTCAAAGAGCAATTTAATTATGTTTCTAATAAGGGCGCTCACAGGTTGAGTCGTGGTGGTGATGGCTATTGGTCTGCTGCTAACGCTTACTTGGCTAACTCGGGCGATTATGGTCGGGTGGATTTTGCAAGTGGCGAAGCCACTGCAAAAAATCTTGAAAGCGCAGTTTTATCAGATTTCAACAGAATTGCTAAAGCTGAAACAGACAAGTTGAATGCGAGGATACGAATGGCAAGAGATGCGGCTGTTAAGACACTTCAAGGTTAACTCTTTAAATCCTCTTTTCTTTAGATAATCCTTAGCCATGTAATAATGGCTGAGCCACATGCAAATTAATAGCGCTTTCAGTGATGGAAGCCATAAAATTCAATCACGACATATCAAAAACCTATGGGTTTTTGGGATGCTCGGAAATTGCGAATTTCCGACATTTAGTAGCGATGAAGAAAACCAAAAGTGCGTCGAGTGAGGAATGAAGTGATGGTGATTTACTTTCAATTGACTGGCTACATTCTTTTTATAAAAAAAGCCTTTTCAATTCGTACATAAAAATACATCAAACCAAAAGGCTTATAAATAAGTAGATACTATGTATATACATGATTAATCAAGAACAAATAATAAGAATGGCCAAGTTATTTGGGAATGGGGCGCACGTCTTTGTTCCTAAAGAATGGGCTGGAGAACAAATTCTAGTGATAAAACCGCAGAAAAAAGGTCTAAAGGAAAGAATAGTTTCAGAATTAAATCCTTATTTAGATTCAATTGTTGGATTATATTTGTATGGTTCTTATGCAAGAGGTGAACAAAAAGAAGATTCGGATATAGATTTATTTGTTATAACCCATAAAAAAATAAAAATTAAAGCCAATGGATTTGAAATAGTGTGTTTGAAAGAAAATGAGATAGAAAAAGCTATCAAAATTGAACCATTGCTTATGTATTCTCTATTTTCAGAAGCTAAATCAATAATTAATTCTAGATTGCTTGAAGAGATTAAGTTAAAGCATAAAGCAAAATTAAAAGATTTTGAGTCTTTCTTTAAAGATACTCAAAGAATGATTAAAGTGAATGAAGATTTCTTAGACTCAGAGAAATCAGAGATTTTATCTTCAGAAGCTATAGTTTATTCTCTTGTTTTAAGACTCAGAGGTTTGTTTATTGTAAATTCTATATTGAATGATAAAAAATATTCTCATAAATTTTTTAAATTATGGATTAAAAGTAAGGTATCTAATATTGATTTCAGTTCAATTTATTCTGCATATAGAAGTTCAAAGAATGATGAAAAGATCAAACAAAAAGTAAGAGTTGAAGATATTAAGAAATTGCTAGAATTTTTAAAGAATGAGATTCTTAGATTAAGTAATGGTTAAAAGAGAAAAAAGACTTGAAAAAGGAATAGAATCTTTAGAAAAGCAGAAGGAGATTCATCAGCAAAAAAGAAAAAATGCGGAAGAAGCTGGAGAAGAAGAACTAGTAAGGTATTATGATAAGGAAATTGACAAGTTTGAGAAAGAGAAGGCAAAGAAAAAAGATAAGTTAGATAGATAATATTACGATATTGCTTCTTTGGAAGACATAGAAAGAGAAGTGAAAAAGCAGAGAAAATAATTAACTTCTAAGTAGTAACATGATGGAAAGATTTAAATACCTATTATTTCTGTAAAAAATATGACAAAACCTTATGTTGAAGCAGAAGTGAAAGGAAAAAGGATTCTTAGAGTGGACGCACCTTTTGATGAAGCATTGCAAATGTTAAGAAAAGAAGGGGTAAAAAATCCTATGACTTCCAAAGAACTTACTTATGCAAGAACTTATCATCCTGATGGGAAAAAAAGCACATTGATGACAAGTGGAAGCTATACTCAAGCTGGATTTGTATACATTAAGGGTGAAAGTCCAATTAGAGTTCAAGTTTCTCCACTATTGGATGAAAGACTAGCAAAATTAGCAACACAAGAAAACAGAGAAAATAGATATTTCTCAACTGGAAATACAGAAATGTATGAAAAACTCGCTAAATTAGCAAAAGAAGATAAAAACAAGGCACCAGAAAAAAGAAGAGCTATTGTCTTGCCTTCAAGAACACAATTTAATATTTCTTTAAAAAAGAATCAGAAAGTTTTTGCAAATATTTTTGGAAAAGCAGGTGAGAAATATCTTGAATTTTTAGGATTTGACAGTTTAACTGTTTATCCGGTTGATAAGACTATTGTTGATGTTCAAAAGGGTACAATTTTAACACAAGAGTGGTTGGCTAGACTTGGCAACGCTTCCAATGTCGATGGCGACGACAGGTCCTTGGGCTACTCCAACACTGTCCGTGGGGTGCAATCTTTAACTGGCGAAGCCAGTTCGCAAAAACCTTCTAAATTAGTTTTACCTTATACAGTAAAAGAAGTTGATAAAATAACAGAAATTGTAGCCAGAGTTAAATTAGGCGAGTTACCTGCATCAAAACTTGAGAAAGTATTACAATTCGCTAATAAGCTAAGGAGAAACTAAAATGGGCGAATTAATTCAGGATATAAAGCCAACAGTAGTTTCTTCTGCATATGTCGATGGTCTTGCTTTTGATAAGGCTAAAGAACAAATGGAAAAAGCTGGTTATAGACTTATTACTGCAGAGGAAAATGTAGGATTAAGAGTTCAACATGGAAAAGATGCAAAAGTCTCAACATGGGGAAATTATGTAAAAGAAGGCAGTTTAATGGTTCCTCAAAAAGGAAGATTCATTACAAGAAGCTCATTAGTTTTAGCTTTTCCAAAAAAAGCAACTCAAGCACATAGAGAAGGTAAAGAATTTTATATAACTCCAGAACAAGCAGAAATATTAATAAGTGATTCGGTAAAAGTTCCATACGATGTAAAATCTATTCCAACAAATAGATTTGGTGAAGAGCCAGTTACAGTATTTCTTTTTGGAAAAAACGCTGAGAGATATGGCTTATTTTTGAGAGAAACTGCAAATATAATGAATATGCCATTGTCATTTAATGAGCAGAGTTATATAGATTCAAAAGACAAGCCATTTGTAAATCAGGCGTGGTTGGCTAGCCTTGGCACCGATTCCTATGTCTATGGCTACTACAGGGGCTTGAGCTCCAGCAGCTCTGTCCGTGGGGTGCGTTTTGACGCCGAAGGCGTCGCACCGCAAAAACCTCTTCAAATAGTTTATACCTTAGACCAAATTTCTCAAGCGTTTAAAGTTGCAGGAATACCTCGATTAGAGTCTATGGTTACAGAAGTTTTGGTATCCAAATAATTAAAAACTACTTGTTTTTGTTTTGTTCGCCTCGACTTGCTCAATAATTGAGTGAAAGAGGCCACACGCTCAGTTATTAGCCCTTGTTTTTATTAACAAGGCAGTAAAATTCAATCACAACATATCAAAAACCTATGGGTTTTTGGGATGCTCGGAAATTGCGAATTTCCGACATTTAGTAGCGATGAAGAAAACTAAAAGTGCGTCGAGTGAGGTATGAAGTGATGGTGTAAATTGGTAATTGGGCTATAAGGGCAGTGGTTGGCTAGACTTGGCAACGATTCCAATGTCAATGGCAACAACAGGAACTTGAACTACAACAACACTGTCCGTGGAATGGCTTTAGTCGAGGCCATACTATGAAAACATACAATAATCTATATGGCAAAATAATCTCTTTTGAAAACTTGGTTTTGGCTTGGGAAAAAGCAAGAAAAGGCAAAACTAAGAAAAATTATGTTATTGAATTTGAGAAGAATCTTAATGAGAATTTACTTGATTTGCATTATGAATTGAAAAACAAGATTTATATTCCTAAATCTCTCGAAACTTTCGTTCTGAGAGACCCAAAAACAAGAGTAATATCAAAATCACATTTTAGAGATAGAATAGTTCATCACGCTATTTGTAACGTCATTGATCCTATTTTTGACAAAACTTTCATTTATGATTCTTGTGCCAATAGAATTGGAAAGGGAAATTTGTTTGCTCTTGAAAGATTCAAACTTTACAAGAGAAAGATAACAAAAAATCTAAGAAAGGAAGCATATTGCTTAAAAGCTGATATAAAGCATTACTTTCAAGAAGTTAATCATGAAATTCTAATTAGGATTTTGGAAAGAAAGATATCGGATGTTGATGTTGTTTGTTTAATCAAACACATATTAAGAAACAATTCAAATACATTATTTACAGATAATTTAATTGGTATGCCGATAGGCAATTTAACTTCTCAATTTTTTGCTAATGTTTATTTGAATGAACTGGATTACTTTGTTAAGCACAGATTGAAAGCAAAATACTATATTAGATATGTTGATGATTTTGTGACATTGCATGAATCACAGAAACAACTGGAAGAATGGAAAGGACAAATAGATGAATTTCTCAGAAATAAATTAAAACTCGAATTACATCCTGACAAATCTCGAATAATCGCTCTATCTAAGGGTATTGATTTTGTAGGTTTTAGAAATTATTATCATTTCAGACTGCCAAGGAAGAGAAATATAAATAAAATGAAGAATAAAATAAAAGAATTTGAGAAAGGAGAGATAGAATATGACAATTTAATGATAAGTTTTCAGGGATGGCAGGCTTATGTAAAATGGTCTAATTCATACAACATTAGAAAAGATATTTTAAAAGAAATTGCACGGATTAAATATAAGAAAATTGAAGTGGCAAAAAATAAATGGGATTAAACAATCTGCCTGCCGTTTTTCAGAATATCATTAACTAAGGGTTCTTTTTTATTTTTATAAAAATCATTTCCAAAATAATGGAGCTCAATTTGTTTTTTGTATCTTTTTTCAATCTTTTTTACAACGGAGTTTAATTTGCTCTTTTCTTTTTGGGAGATGTGGTTCGATACTATTGCTATGTCAATGTCTGATTTGTCATTATAAATTAATTTTGCGTGGCTTCCAAACAGATATGCTTGGATGTGCTTTAATTTAGAGAGATAAAATATTAAGTCTAGAATTGGAAAATATGCTTCTGTATAAAGATTATTTAAATGCAGGTGGTCTTTTTTAATTAGATTAATAATCTCTTTATATTCAAGATTTAGAATTATCATTCTTTTTTCTTTTTTCAATATTTTAGACGCAAAAAGAATGTTAAGAGATTCATCCAGTGTTGCATTATTTAGTTTTGTTTTTTCTTTCAAATCGTTTCTTAGAAATCTTGAACCGGGAGAAATTGAAAATAAAGTCAAGATTTTCATGATATTTTGATTAAATATTGAGGTTATCATTTTAGAAGTTTCTATATCTATCTAATTCAAATTCTTTAATTTTTGACACTTTTCCTTTTCTTATCAAATTTACAATATATACCATTTTAATGGTGTAATGTTTGTTTTATTTAAATACTTTTCTGTTTTTCTGGTATTTATTTTACCTATTAATTTGTTGGTAATTCTATCTTACTTGATGTTGCACGTCTATGGAATCGATTAACTATATTTTTAAACTTCATTATGTTTGAATTAAAATGGAAAAAATAGTTTATTGCAGGAATAAAGTGAATTCTTTTTTGTATAAACATATTATGAAACCTTTGCTTTTTCAGTTTGATCCTGAATTAATGCATAAATTATTCATAAATATTGGAAAAGGGCTTGGTAAATTTAGAGTGACTAAAAGGATGACTCGGGATTTATTTTATTATGAGAATCCAATGTTGTGACAGAAAATATATGGAATTGAATTTGCAAATCCTGTCGGGCTTTCAGCTGGTTTTGACAAAAATGTTGAGATTACGAGTGTTCTTGAAGATGTTGGATTTGGATTTGAAGAATCTGGAAGTGTTACAAAATTGGAGCATGTGGGGAATAAAGGAAAGAGATTAATGCGCATTCCAAAAAAAAAGAGCATTTGGGTTAATCTTGGGTTGAATAACAATGGTGTTGAAGAGATTAGCCAAAGGTTAAATGATGGAAGGAATAAGCATAATATTCCTTTAGGTGTAAGCATTGCAAAAACAAATTGTCTTGAGACAGTTGATGACATTATTGGGAGAGATGATTATATTTATTCTTTGAAAAAACTCAATGAAATGAATGTTGGAAGTTTTTATGTTTTTAATATAAGTTGTCCGAATGCTTACGGCGGGCAACCATTTTCTAGACCTAAAGCATACGAATCTTTGCTTAAAGAGAGCGACAAATTGAAAATAAAGAAGCCCATTTTTGTTAAATTGTCTCCAGATTTGACGAAAAAAGAGTTGGATGCGATATTAAAAATATCTGGAAGGCATAAAATTCAGGGATTTATAATTTCTAATCTTACTAAAAAACACTCCTTTGGCAAGGGAGGATTGTCAGGAAAGGCAGTTGAATCTTTATCCAACAAAATGCTCGGATATGTTTATTCTAAAACAAAAGGAAGATATGTTATTATTGGTGTCGGAGGTATTTTCAGTGCTGAAGATGTTTACAAGAAAATTAAACTCGGTGCCAGTCTTGTGGAGCTTATCACTGGAATGATTTATAATGGTCCCGGGTTAATTGGGGAGATAAATTATGAACTTGTGCAGATGCTTAAAAAAGATGGATATAAGAACATTAAAGAAGCGGTTGGAAAAGATGTGAAATTGGTTTCATAATAAGGTTTTAAAACTATCTGGTTTTAGTATATGGATGAAGTTAAATAAATATGATATTATCCTTGGTTTGTTGATTATTGCCGAAATAGCTCTTTGTATATATATCGGAATTTCTGGAAATAATAATTATTTTTGCACACAAGGAAGCGAGTGTGATTCTGTTCAAAACTCAATTTATGGCACTTTATTTGGGATAAAGCTTGCTTGGTTTGGCGTTATATGTTTTTCAATATTATTTATTTTGTTCTTGATAGCCAGAGTAAACAAAAAAATGTATTGGATGTTTTTTACTTCTTCAGTTTTGGGTATGGCCTTTGCAGTATATTTTATTTCATTGCAGATATTTATTTTGCAGAAACTATGTAAGGATTGTTTGATAATAGATAGCATAATGGTATTAATGTTTGTTATAGTAGTTTTTGAGTTTATTGACTTTAGAAAAGAAGTTAGGGAAATTGAACAAAGGGCTGAAAGATTTGTAAAAAAGATTTAGTTTATTATGTTATTAATAACGTGAATTATATCTTTTAGTTTTTTTCTGTTTATTTTGCCAATTTTTTTTATTGTGAGTATTCTGTCTATTTTCAAAATATTTTCTGCTTTTATGCAGCACAAAGAAAATAATTTTCCTTCTTCCAAATCCTTGTTGTTTAACATTAGTGTGTATTGATCTTTTGATATGTTGGATGTAACACCACTAACTATCAAATCTTCTGATTTTTCATTAAATTTATTGTTGCTTATCACGACAACAGGACGAACTTTCCTTCCAAGTTGATCTGAAAAAGGAAATGGGACTAGAAGCAAATCTCTTTGTTCTATCATAAGTATTTGCCCCAGATTTCATCATCTTTTTTATTGTCCCATATTTTTTCCATTGATTTTTGTGCTATAATGAGCCATCCAGCTTTTTCTTTTCTAGAGGATTCTAACTTTTCCATTATCAAATTTCTTATAAATTCAGATTTCGAAGCGTAATTTTTTCTTTTAATATGCTTGTCCAATTCAACAGCTTCTTGTTCCGGCAGCTTTATTGTTACTGTTTTCATAGTAATCTTATAAGATTACTAATTTAAATACTTTTCTGTTACCAAAGCTTTATAAATAAAATTCCTTTATAAATGGTGTAATCCGCTGCCAAAATGGGAAAATCTAACTTAAAAGTCCAGAATATTGTTGCAACCACTTCTTTGGGGAAGGATATTTCTTTGACTAAACTTGCTAGGACACAGAGCAATACGGAATATAATCCAGAACAGTTTCCAGGCCTTGTTCTTAGGATAGAACAGCCAAAATCAGCTGTTTTAGTGTTTTCCTCTGGTAATTTAGTTTGCACAGGGACGAAGAGCATTGCACAGGTAAAAGAGGTGATAAATGCGGTCATAAAACAGATAGCAAAGATAGGTGTTAAAGTTACACAGAAACCGAAAATAACTGTGCAAAATATTGTTGCATCTGGTAGCATTAATCTTACTTTGAATTTGAATGTTTTGGCTTTACAATTAGAAAATACTGAATATGAACCGGAACAATTTCCGGGATTAGTGTATAAACTTGTAGACCCTACTGCAACTTTTCTTCTGTTTTCAAATGGAAAGCTTGTTTGCACTGGGACTAAGAATAAAGAACAGCTTGAAGAAAGTATGAAGCAGTTAAATAAGAACATTAAGGCAGCGATTAGAGAAAATAAATGATTAAAAATGGTTGAAGAAAAAAATCAAAATTTGATTGGTATTAAGGGATGGCTTTTATTATTTGTTATTTTAAGTGCGATTTGTGTGTTTTTGTTAGGCATAATACAACCTCTTACTATTTTACTTCTTGGTGCGTTAGGTGGCGAAAGTGTATCTGGTTATGTTAATATTTTTGTGCTAGTTTCTATGTTGAGTGCTTTGTTTTTTCTTGTGTTTTTTATTTCTGCGTTGTTAAAAAAGCGTTGGGCTAATAAGATGGCAATTACTGCGTTTGTTTTTTCGTTATTTAGTATTCCTAATTATATTTTTACTTTTCTTATTTATGGAGCAATTTCTTCTCCTAGTGATTATGAGGTTGGTGCATTTTCTATAATCATAAGATCTTTGTTTGGGTTCTCGGTCTTTTTAGGGTTACCTATTTTAAGTATCCTCTATTTTTTAAGATCAAAACGTGTAAAAAATACGTTCGTTAGATAGAAAAAATTAAAATGATATCAAACTTCAAATCAGTAAAGAATTTACCTGTTCCTGTTAGAATCATCTCTCTTTTACTTTTTGTGTTAGCCATATTTAATTTAATAAATTCAATGATTTCAATTTTTAAAGATTTATCCTTATATCATTTTCAGCCTTTGGTGTTTATTCCTGCAATTTTGGGGCTGATAGTATCATTAGGTATGGCCTTTATTTATATTTTTTTAGCTTTTGGTTTGTGGAAAGGTAAGAAGTGGGCTAAAATTGCTACGATTATTTTTATAGTTTTGTTATTATTATTAACCTTATTAAATATTCATAATATAACTATTAAAAGTCTAATTTTTATGGTGGTTCAATTAGTTATAGGAGTATATCTTTTATTGAGTAAGCAAGTAAAATTTACTTTTAAGTAAGCTTTTTTAGAAAAATTGTGAGAGTTTTTTTTGCTTTCCGTAATTTTGCAGAATGATTGATTTGCTTAGAAAGTTGTTAATATTGATTTTCAATCGAGTTTGAATATCAATTATTGCTTCTTGCAGTGTGCTAAATTTTTTACCTGGTTTTGAAAAAGCTTCCCTGCCTATTTGCCTTAAAATGCCGACTCCGAGAGGGGCATAATATTCAGGTCTTACTTCTCTGATGACTATGCACTGGCATTGGCGTTTTATTCTTTCTAGATATTCTGTTACAGGTAATCTTGCAGCATAATACCCTCCAGTAACACTGTCTGCGTAAGTTTTTCTTGGAAAGAAAGATTCATAATCATGCCAGACGCCCATATTCTTTATTGATATTTCAATGACTTCAAAGCTCCATTTTTCAGGAAGCAGGAGAAATTCATAGTGATTGCCCAGATATTCTGCATTATGAACTTCAAATGTTTGGATTTCGGGATATAATTTTATGTTTTTTAATTTTTCTTGGGATAAATTTGAATCAACTGCTGTTATAGACCAACGAGTAGGAACTAATTTTCTATTTGCTTTTTTACCCAGAAGACCTGCTGAAAGGAGTTTTACTATGCTTGAAGTTTCAATTCCTGATTTGTCTAATTCTTGTATTGCGATGGTTGATTTTGAATCAACATCATTGACAAGATAATCAACTTTTGACTTTATCGATGGATTTTCTTGAAGCCTTACATATGAAACATCTCCAGCATTGCTTATTAATGGTGTTCTTGAATCGTTTTCTAAGTGTTTGGTTATTGGTTTTTTTAGTTTGAATTCCGTTGCAATCGATTTGTGAGTCATTGCAACTTCTTGGACTACTGAAAGAAATTTTGATTGCGGGTTTTTTATTTGTGTTTTGGAGCGGCCATATATGAGCTTGTTTCTATTTTGCAATATTTCAGGTATTGAAAGTTTGTTTTTGTGCCATATTTCTGCCGATGAAAGAATTTCTGTATTGCCATATTCTTCAGGACTTAGAATACCAGCATAAACATTAGGGTAATTCCATTTTCCTACAAAAATCTCTGGTGGTGACGAACCGGAAAATTGTTCTATTGAACGAGTTTTGCCTAGAAAGAAAGAATGCTTCTTGCAATTTTCATTACCGCAGATTTTACAATTAGCCATTTAGAGCAAAAAACAGAGAAGTATATATTTATTACTATAGTTTTTTGCTATTTATCCTTTCAAATCACTTATGCCCAGGAGTATGAATAGTGCGCCAATACCAACAATAGCCCAAAATATTCCACCTTTTAGGACATCTAAAGAAGCAATCCACCAAGAAGGCCAAACCATTGTAGCCAAAAGTATCGGTACTACAACCAAAATCAAACCTACCAAAAGCTCCAACCACTTGTTCATATTTTTCATAATCACATGGGGTATTTAAAGATTTTTGTTGTGGCTTATGTATTAATGGTTCAAATGTAATGGAAGTCTTCGAGGGATTTAAATAGTTCTTTTTTTTGTATAAAATATGGTAAATGATAAATATTTCAATGTTGATATTGATGATCCTAGAGCTGGAGCGATAGCAGAAGTTATGTCAAATAAGACTGCGAAAAAGATTTTGTCTCTCATTGCTGAAAAAGAATTAAGTGAAAGTGATATTGCGTCTGAACTTAGTTTGCCTTTGAACACTGTTGGATATAATATAAATAAATTGCTCAAAGCAGGGTTAATTGAAAAGTCAAAGACTTTCTTTTGGAGTGTTAAAGGAAAGAAAATTCCAACGTATAAATTATCAAATAAAAAGATTGTGATAAGTCCAAAGAGATTGATATCTGCACCTACGGTAATGATTGCTTCTATACTTGGCGCCATATTAATAATTGCATTATTATTAACACTAGGAAATAACAATAATCTTATTATAGGAAATAATCAGAGCTCTGGAAATGGGATTGATGATAAGTTGAATCAATTCTCATCCTATGAGGAGCTTGATAGTTTCTTGAAGAATAGAACTGACAGCATAAATAATAACAATTATAATATAAATATTGGTTTTGGAGAAGAAATGGCTGTTGCAACCGCAGATGCTCGTTCTCTTAAAGCTGGCGGAGCAACCGGAGGTTCTGCTGATTCATATTCAGAAACAAATGTTCAAGTAGAAGGCGTGGATGAACCTGATTTTGTAAAGAATGATGGAAAATATATATACACTGTTTCAGGAAATAAAATAGTTATTGTTGATGCCTATCCTGCAGAACAAATGCGTAGCATTAGTGAAATAAATGTCAGTGGTGTGCAAAATATTTTTGTTAATGAAGATAAATTAATTGTTTTTATGCCTGGTTATGAAACTTATTATGCTAATGATTTAATTGGGGGAATTGCTGAGAAAATGATTGCTCCTTGTTATGGTTATGGGTGTGGAGGATATTCTCAGAGCAAGACACAGGTATTGGTATATGATATATCTGATAGGAAGAATCCAACACTGGAAGGAAACTATTCATTCGATGGAAATTATGTAGATGCGAGAATGATTGGAGATAATATTTATTTGGTGTCACAGCAGTATTTGTACAATTATGGGGTTCCAAGGCCTGTTTATTCAGTTGATGGAATTGAAAAAGCAGTCAATATTGATGAGATATATTATTCCGATGAATACGACGAAAGTTTTGTCTTCACTTATGTAAATGCTGTCGATTTGAAGGAGAAAAATGTTGAAGTTAAGGTATATTTGATTGGTGCATCTGGAACAATCTATGTTTCTGAGAACAATATTTATTTGACTTCTCAAAAGTGGTTGAGTTATGATAAGCAGACTGAGATTCTTATAAAAGAAGGTATTATTCCTTTAATGCCAAAAGCTTACCAGGGGCAGATAAATGAGATATGGGAGTCTGGCAATTATTCATATGAAAAGCAGCAGATGATTATGAAATTGGTTTATAAATATGCTGCAAGTTTGGGTAATGGCGATGAGGGGAGCGACTTCAACAAAAAATTGGCTGAATCAATGGAAAGGACACAGGTAAAAATAAGCAAAGAGCATCAAAAAACAGTCATTCATAGAATTGAAGTTGATGGTCTTGATATAGAGTATAAATCAGCTGGAGAGGTTCCTGGATATCTGCTGAATCAATTTTCTTTGGATGAATATCAAGGTAATTTAAGAGTTGCTGTGACAACTGGAAGTTGGGGCGGCAACACTTTGAACCATCTTTATGTTTTAGATGATAGTTTAGAAATAATTGGAAGCGTTGAAGATCTTGCACAGGGAGAGAGAATTTATTCATCCAGATTTATCGGAGATAGAGTTTATATGGTCACATTCAGACAGGTTGACCCTCTTTATGTTATTGATTTATCTAAGCCGGATAAGCCTGAAGTGCTGGGATATTTGAAAGTTACTGGATATTCAAGTTATTTGCATCCATATGATAAAGACACCATTATAGGCATAGGAATGGATGCTGACGAGCAAGGAAGAGTTTCTGGAGTTAAGGTAGCGTTATTTGATGTTTCAGATGTTTCTAATCCCGTGGAGAAGGCAAAATATGCTATTAAGAGTGAAGGACAATGGACTTGGAGCAGTTCTGAAGCTCTTTACGAACATAAGGCTTTTTTGTTTGATAAAGAAAAGAATTTGCTAGCTATACCTATACAGTATTCATATTATTCTGGAGATAGATATAGACAATGGAATGGTGCATATGTGTTTTATATTGATGAGAACAGTATTGAATTAAAGGGAAAAGTGACTCATGTTGAAGAATACAAACCAAAGTATGGACCTGCAAAAGATGAATTAATCGGAGCAGAAAGAAAAGATTATTCTGGAAGTACTTGGACGAAAACTGGTGAAGATGAATGGAATGGTAGCTATGATCCTAAGGTTCTTGTAGGTGTTTCAAGCAGAGATTATTCTGAATATGTGGGAAGCTATGGGACTCAGAATAATGAGTGGATAGATCAATTGCCTGGAGGAGTTGATTATGCACCTTATGACTACGATTGGCAGAAGAGAATTCAAAGAAGTCTTTTTATGGATAATGTTTTGTACACTATTTCACAGAGCGTGATTAAAGCAAACGACATTGATGATTTGAATGAAATAAGCAAGCTTGAACTTGGATATGCGGAATATTATTATCCTGGACCAATTCTTTATTAAAATATTGCTCATTCGTAAGCATTAAAAGGCATGTTAAATTGATATTTGAATGCTAACAGAAAAACAAATGGATGAAATTAGGGAACATCTTAGTAAAGCTCAGAATCCTTTATTTTTTTATGATAATGATGTGGATGGGTTGTGCAGTTTTTTAATTTTGAGACGTTTTTTGGGTAGAGGAAAAGGTGTGGCAGTAAAAAGTTATCCTGATTTAAATGTGCAATATGCGCGCAGAGTCCAAGAATTAAACGCGGATTATGTTTTTGTTTTGGACAAGCCATTAATTTCAAAAGAGTTTATTGAAGAGATAGATAAAATGCAAATTCCTATGGTTTGGATTGATCACCATGATGTTGAAGGCAATGATATCCATAAAAAAGACAATCTTTTTGTTTATAATTCTGCTAAAAATCTTGGAAAAAGTAAGAGTTTTGAACCAACAACATGTTTGGTATATAAGTTAAACGAAAGGAAAGAAGATATGTGGCTTGCAGTTATGGGTTGTATAGCTGATCATTATACGCCAGACTTTATCTCTGATTTTGAGAAAGAATATCCTGAATTTTTTTCTAAAAGGAAGGTTAAGGGACCATTTGAGATATATTATACAACTGAAATAGGAAAAATTGCGCAGGCATTGAGTTTTGGTTTGAAAGACTCAATAACTCATGTCGTGCAGATGCAAAATTTTTTGATTTCATGCAAGGGTCCTGGAGATGTTTTTCAAGAGATAGAGAATAATTCCAATTTTAGAAAGAGGTATTTAGAAATAAAAAACAAGTATGATTCTCTTATTGAAAAGGGAAAGAAAGAAGTCTTTGGAAATTTGGTGTTTTTTGATTATACTGGTGATTTGAGCATCAGTGCAGAGCTTGCAAATGAGCTTTGTTATTTATATCCTGAAAAGTATGTTGTTACTGCTTTTATTAAAGGGGGAATAACTAATATATCCCTTAGGGGAAAGAATGTGAAAGATTTATTAGAAAAGCTTTTAAAACAATTTGAAGGTGCATCTGGAGGGGGCCATGAAGATGCCGCCGGTGCAAGAATTAAGACAAGTGATCTTGCAAGATTTAGAGAATCTATGGAGAAGGAAGTGAATAAAAATGGAAAATAAGAACCAATTGAAAGAAGTTGAGATAGAAGTTTATGGAAGAGTACAGGGAGTTAATTTTAGATATATTGTTAAGAGATTTTGTGATTCTTTGAATATTAAAGGATATGTGCTGAACAGAAAAGATGGTTCAGTAATTATTGTTGCTCAGGGCGATAGTGAAGCATTGGATGATCTTGTATCGTGGGTTGAAAAAAGCCCCGGATTTTCGTCTGTTGGGGAGGTTAATCATTTTTGGAGGGATATTAGGGCAAGATATTCTGCTTTTGATGTGATTCGTGAGGACAGTTATTTAGTTGATAAAGCAAAAAGTCTTGTTAATTTGGGAAAATCTATTATTATAGACAATAAAAGAAATGCACCGTTGCATGTACTTATAATTCCTGATGGAAATCGGCGTTGGGCAAGAGAAAGGGGGCTTTCGGCTAGTTTTGGCCACTATACTTCTGCTAGTGATGAAAGAATAATTGAATTGCTTTTGGAGACAAAAAGGCTTGGCATAAAATATCTTTCGTTATGGGGATTTTCCACTGAAAATTGGAAAAGGGATAATAGAGAGATAAAAGCAATTTTTAATTTATTGTTAAAAAAAATAGATAAATTTGAAGAAGTGGCGCATAAGCATAGGGCAAGGTTTAGGCATATTGGAAGAAAAGATAGATTGCCTAAAAATTTGATTGCGAAGTTGAATAGACTTGAGAAGAATACAAAAGATTATTCTGATTTGAATGTTCAATTGATGCTTGACTATGGGGGCAGAGATGAAATTGTCAGGGCAGTGAATAAATTATTGAAAAAAAGAGTTAAAAAAATTAGTGAGAAAGAATTTGAGAATTATTTGGACACGCAAGATATTCCGGATGTTGATTTTAT
The DNA here is from genome assembly GCA_038044345.1 of Nanobdellota archaeon. GTDB lineage: Archaea > Nanobdellota > Nanobdellia > Pacearchaeales > GW2011-AR1 > VGKP01. The sequence goes on along the minus strand of JBBTAG010000056.1, from coordinate 473 downwards.
AATAAGAACTTCTGGAGAGCAAAGAACAAGCGGGGCAATGCCTTATCAGGCAGCATATGCTGAGCTTTATTTTACTAAAACTTATTTTCCTGAATTTGATACCAATGAATTTAGAAGGGCAGTAAATTCTTTTATGGAAAGAACTAGGAGATTTGGGGCTACTGCCAAGCAAGATTTGCAAAATGGAAAAAAATAAAGAAGAAAATGAGAAAACTGAGAAAAGAGTGAGAAAAAATTTGCTTAGAAAAAGCGAGGAAGCAAAAGGGATTAAGATAGAGGGGTATGATTTTGATAAAGGTGTTAATTATGAAGAGATAATTAAATCTTATGCAAGTACTGGATATCAAGCGTCTAATTTATCAAAATCTATAGAAATAATAAATAAAATGATTTCTGAAAAGGCATTCATCTTTTTAGGGTACACTAGCAACATGGTTTCTTCTGGTTTGAGGGATGTTTTCAGATATATAGTA
>JBBTAG010000055.1:12187-14926 GCA_038044345.1 Nanobdellota archaeon | reverse complement strand
TTATTATCTATTTAAACTTGTTTATTTCTTAGAATTTTTTATATGGGATGTAGCCCAAGGCGTATTAGGTTATATAAAAGGAAGCGGTCAATACAAAGTATGGTTAGCGAATCGTGCTCAAAATAAGGAGCATTAATTTTTTGTTTTTGCATATATCTTCAATCCAGAGATAGAATCTTCAACCATTGTTGGACTTTCATTTATGATTCTTATTTCTCTGTCTTTTGGAAGATTTTTCAGCAATTCTTTCCACGCATTTTTTTCGGTCGATATATGGTTTTTTTCTCCCAACTCTCCATAGACTATTCCAGAAAAATGGCAGTGCCATTCTTTTTCAGGAAATAGAGATTTTATTTTTTCATAATTAACTGATTTATTTCTTGCAAGAATATGGGCGAAGTCAATGCAAAAACTGCAGCCAGTTTCTTTGGCAAGTGAAGAAATCTCTTCAATAGAGCCGAAAACATTAACTTTCCCCATTGTTTCAGGAGCAATTTTAATTTTCCATTTGTTCTTTTTTATCTCTTTCATTATGTCTTCAATTCCTTGTTTTATGGTATTGTAAGTATCTTTCTTATCTGCATCTGTTTTGCCTTTATTTGTGTAATATCCTGGGTGAAAGACGACTACTTTTGCTCCGAGCAATTCACCAATTTTGCAGCAATCTAAAATTCTTTGTTTTGTTGCCTCTCTTTTTTCTTTCTCAGATGAATTAAGATTAACCCAGTATTGGGCGTGTATTGAAAGTTCAATGCCAAGCTCTTCGGCCTTTTTTCCTATAATTTTCGCTTCTTCTGACTTTATGTACACTGAATAAGTAAAAGCGATTTCACAGGCTTTTATTCCTGTTTTATGATATTGTTCTAACGTATGGAGAGCTGTTTTAACAGGACCGAGGCCAGCAGGACCAAATTTTATTGACATGCTTCAATAAAATTTAATATATTAATAAATGTAATGAAAGATTACCTAATTGTTTCTGTATTTGCTGTTACTATACAGTTACATAAAAAGTTAATTTTCCAAAGGTTTAAATAGGGTGGAAAAGGAAGACTTATACAATGGCAGAGAAAAAAATCGAAATAAGAGAAATGAGGAGAGCAGAAGTAGAAATACCAATGCATTATGGTCACATAAGAGCGAGCATAATGGCAAGACATATGGATTTGGTTTCAAGTACTGCAGATGATCCTAGATTATCTGAATTGTTTAGAACTTCTTTAGCGTATGCTTTGCAACATCCTGCTGAACTTCCAAAAACACCGGCAAATTGTCCGCATAAAGCATATACTACTTCAGCGCATAGGCTTTATAGAAATGAAGAGGCTCATTAGATTAACATGAATCAAAAAGCTGATCAGATAAGAACTGCAGGTATATCAAAGGTAGAAGTTTTAGTTGAGCCAGTGCCTGTTAAGATAATGAAAACAAAATCAGATGGAGAATTAAAATTTCAGAGCTATGCTCATATATTGTATCTTGCCAAACCACAAGATGGTGCAAGTTTAAGAGATAGCTATTTAAGATCTTATCAATAAAAATTTAATTATTGTCTTTAAATATATACTTATTTAAATATGGATTAATTTTTAAAAATATATGGCGAAAAAATCATTTTTTGATAAGAGAACTCCTTCAGAAATGCAAAAAGAGTTAGAAATGAGAAGAGTTAATTGGCAAAGAAATCTTGTTGATAAAATTTGGAACTTAAATGAAGATCAAGGTATAATTTTAATGAGTCCTATTATTCCTTTGCAATTTCTAGGAAGATCTGAAGGTCAGGCAGCTGATTCGAGAAAACATTACAAATGGGGGCAATTTTTACCTATAAAACAACCACAATCTCAAGAGGAGGCCCACAATTGTCAACCTTATATTCCGCTTATTGGACGAATGCATGCCTTCGATGAATTGAGAAGAGTTAATGAAAGAGAGGTTAATTATTTAGGGATTTCTTGGAGACCAGTTCAAGGAAATGACAGGAGATTAAGGTTGGTTCCATTTGATTCAGTAATAGATGGAGTTAGTATTTTGAATTATGCTAACTCTGAGAATATTGGAAGCACAGGAATAGAAGTTAATAGCAAATATACTAATGCAAGAATCGTCCAGAGAGAAGGAGGACAAGTGATATGTAGAGTACCTTCTAGAACAAAAGGAAGAGAGAAATATTCAGTTGTGTTGAAGCATGTTCCATTGGCTGCAGGAAAAGAGGAAAATGCGATTATATTGAGTCTAGATACTAATTTTATGGGAAAAGAACCTGAGAGAGAGACATTTTTACATGATTTACGATATGCATATAATCAAAGCGGGCAATATTCAGACAGAGTTGTATTTGGTCCACATGAAATTGCAGCTTATCTAGAAACAATAAGAAAAGAATGGAAAGGTATAGACAAAACAGTTCCATTGAAAATGAATCCTTTTCCTTTGCCATCAAGGGCATTTTATGAATATGGGCAAAAATTAGATAATAATTTACTGATGTTTGATCCAACTCTGCAATCAAAAGATAAACTGAGAAATGCGCACTTAGATGAAAAATGCATTCTACTTGGAAGAGCTATTTCTGTGAAAGGTCCATGGGAAACTGCATATTGGGATCCTGCCAGAGATGGATCCCTGACTAAATATAGAGTTGAATAAAATTTATTCGTAACGTTCAATGCAGAGTTACTCATTTTATTCGTAACGTTCAATGCAGAGTTACTCATTTTATTCGTAACGTTCAATGCA
>JBBTAG010000055.1:0-12087 GCA_038044345.1 Nanobdellota archaeon | reverse complement strand
TTTATTCGTAACGTTCAATGCAGAGTTACTCATTTTATTCGTAACGTTCAATGCAGAGTTACTCATTTCATTTGTTATTCGTAACGGAGGGCATCAACAGCTTTTAATTTGCTTGCTCTCCAGGCAGGCCAGATGCCTGAAAGTGCTCCAGTCAAGGTTGCAAATGCAATTGCACCGACAAATAAATACCATGGAAATGCCGGCTGTAAAAAGCCCCAACCAAGGTTCTTTAAAATTTGACCGGTAGTAAATGAAATTGCAAAACCGATTAAAACACCTATGATTCCTGCAACAAATCCTAGAAAAGCAGATTCAAACAAAAATATTTTCAAGATTTCTGAATTTTTTGCGCCAACCGATTTCATAGTTCCTATTTCTCTTGTTCTTTCTAAGACTGAAGTAATCATTGTGTTTGCAGTATTGACTGCAGAGACTAAAACTGAAACGAGAGCAATCGCGACTATAAATCCAATTACTATGTCAAGAGCAGAGCTATATTGTTCTATTAAATCATCAAAAGATGAAACGAAAAAGTCCTCCTGTCCTTTGTCAAGACCTCTAGAATTTCTGAGATTTTTTTCTACTCTATTTATGATGTTATTCATGTCTTTTATATCAACTCTTGCAATAACTTCTGCATATCCTGTTTCATTAGGATAAAGTTTCTTGAAGTAATCATTTGTAATATATATTTGAGAATCATCTGCAGGATTTCCTATTGTTCCAAGAAAACCAATTATTCTTGTCTTTTGCCCATTGATAATGATGTTATCGCCAACTTGATATGCCTTTGGAAATATTTTATTTTCAACCTTGTAATTGTAACCTAGGACCGCCTTTCCGTCATCTCCTTCTTGCAATTCTCGGCCATCATCAATTTTTATGCTGCTCATCTCTAAAATCAATGGTTTTTTTGGATCAAAACTTATAAGAAAAACATATTTTGTTATTTTGTTTTGTTCAATCTGGACTGCTTTTGCGTAAAGTCCCGTTGCTGAAAAAACTCCAGGAGTTTTTTCAATTGCTTCAACGTCATTTTCAGTTATCGCAAAGTTGTCATCAATTCCGGGAGCGCTGATTCCCTTGGGCATTATTAATATTTTGTCTACAGAAGTTGAGGTTGTGAATGAATTTATATAATTGTAAAGACCGAATCCAAAACTAATGAATATGAAAATAGATGTTATTCCGACGAAAATGGACAAAACAGTCAGAAAACTTCTAGTTTTCCTTTTATATATGTTTTTCAATGAATAAGTTATTAATTCTTTTTTAATCATTTTATCCTCTCAATGCTTCGACTGGATTTAATTTTGCGGCTCTTAGTGCCGGAAGTATTCCTGAAACTGCTCCGATGATGAAACTTCCTAGCAATGCAAGAAATATCAACATAAAGTTAATATTAGGTGACATTTGGGAGCCTATAAAATTGTTTATTGCGGCGGTGCCAAAATAACCAACCGCAGTGCCCAGAGCTGCGCCCAATAACCCTCCAATTAATCCGAGTATCCCTGCCTCAATCGTGAATTGGTAAAAAATATCTGAATTTTTCGCACCGACTGCTTTCATAGTGCCTATTTCTTTTTTTCTTTCTAACACCGAAGTAACCATTGTGTTTGAAATACCGACTGCTCCCACGATTATTGAGATGGATGCAATCATTACTATGAATATTTGAACACCAAACAATATCTGATTGACTGTTTCCAAGGCAGCATCAGGTGTTGAAACTTCAAAATCTTCTTGGCCTATTTTAACATTCCTTCTATTCCTTAATAATTTTTCAATTTCTTCTTTTAATGCATTTAAGGAGTCTTTATCTTTTGCAACCACTGCTATTATATCTACTCTGTCTCCATAGTCAGCGAGATCTTTTAATTCCGAACTCAGCATTAAAACTATGTTGTCTAATATGAAGCTTCCTTTTTTATTTAGAATGCCCGAGACCTCATAGGACTGGCCGTTTATTGTGATTCTGTCTCCTGCTTTTATTGCTTTATTGAAACCATTTTTATCAGCTGCTGAAAAACCGTAACCCAAGACTACTTTTTTGGGATCTGTTTCTAGCAATTTTCCTGATAGTGTTGAAATATCTATGATTTGATAGACATACTCCCTCTTTTCTTTTTCCTCCGGAATGTTGGTTGCAAGACTAATTACAATTTTTTTATTGAACTCTAATTTTAAGGATTCAATATTTCTCGCTATAGCTATTTTGACATTGCTTAACTTTTCGATTGCTTCTACATCCTCTGCAGTTAATGGATTAATAACTCCTGTTCCTGGGGGGCCATAGTTGCTTAATCCTCCAGCTTGAACTGTTAATACTTCAGTAGAACTTATCCCGAATTGAGAATTTACAGCCATTTTAAGTCCATCTTCTAGAGAAATTAAAGAGACTACTGCAGTTATTCCAATTAAAATACCCAATATTGTTAACCAGGATCTTAGTCCGCGGTGTCTTAAATTGCTTATTGCCAGAATAAAGTAATCTTTTTTCATTTTGTGATATTTCCTCCAGGAGGCAATGCATCGAGCTTTTTTAAATATTCATTTTTGAACAAATAAGAGCTCATGTTAATTATCTGCTTTTAGCAGATTGAACGCTTTTTCGTTTTCTTAAGAATTTTCTTATTGTTCTGACAATAAACCATATTAAAATTATTAAAATTAATATGCTTATGTAAATCATACCTTTGCTTTTTGTTTTTATGCCTAACTCATATGCTTTTTGCTCTGAATAAACGTTCAGTGAAAGAGCAATATCTTTGGTGTAGTGTTTACTATCTAGATCTTCATAGTCAATGGTTGCTGTTAATATTGGATTTAAGCTAGTTATACTTATATCGAAGCTTGTTGTTTCAAAGTCATCTGAAGCAATATTTCCAATGTATGTAGAATCCTCTGAAAGTAAAGTGTATCCGTCTGGAATTAATTTGACTGAAACGAAACGAGCATCACCTAGACCCTTGTTTATTATTTTTAGTGTCATCTTTGCTTGTTCTCCTTCAATAGGATTGTCAATTGAAACTGAATAATCCAGATTTGTTTTTGCTCTTATTTTTACTCCAATTGTTCCTTTCTTTGTAGATGAAATGTTTTTGTATGTTAAAATGTATGGTATGTTGTAATCGCCTTCTTTTGCTGTCGTGCTTGTTGTTAGTGTGAATATAAACGTGTCGGAATCGTCAGAGTCTATCTGGTCGATTGTATCTTCTGAGCTTCCTGTGGTGCTGAAAGGTGTGTTTGTTAAATCAAGAGAAAGAGTGACATCTTCAATATCATCATTTAGTTCATTTTCAACTTCAACTCTTAATTGACCTTCTTTTCCTGGATAAATTGTATCAGACTGGACATCTTGAATTAAGATTGCTGATGATATGCTTGTTAATAAAAGCGGTGCAATTAATGTAACAAGTGCAATCATTGTAATGTAAAATGATTTTGCCATAAAAATCAGCGTAAATAGAAGTTTATAAAGTTTTCTTATCGTAACTGTAAAGGGGTTTCATAAAAAGATTTATATATGGATAGAACCAATAAAAACCATGGTTGAAAGATGGTATAACAGTGATTTTGGAATTGGAGCATCGGTGGCGGTAGTCGCTTTTGGATTATTTTTGGGACTTGGTGGTTATGAATATTTAAGCTCTCTTGGAAGGGTTCAAGATGCAAATGCTGTTCGTTTATCTTCACCGATAGCAAGAGATTTAAATGGAAACAAAATGATTGAAAGATATATAGAAATTGATAGTGTTAAGTACTTCTCAGAAATTGATGGTAAAAATTTAGAAAAAAGTTTAACTGAAAAAACAAATAAGGTCTATAAATAGCAAGATTTAATATAGTTATCTTCCAGTTAATTCTATGATAAAAGCGTTAATGATTGTTATTACATTGATTTTAAGCATTCCTGCAGGATATTGGATTGCCTGGCTTTGCAGAGATGAACTCATTGATGGAAGAAAATGGTTTCGTTTGGTCATTGTTGTTTCAATTTTGTTGACAGTGATTTTCTTTTTATTGGGGAATTATTCTGTTGCATTAACAATGAGCTTTATTTTTATTGTAACGTTAATTTCTTTAATGAAGAGTTTTGATAAATCTTGGACAAATAGAAAAATTGACTAGACTCAATTAATCTATCATTATTGAATTAAATGTTCTAAAATGTTCATCTCCGGTGACAACCTTTACGTTAAACAAATTTGCTGTTGCTAAAATAATGGCATCAGCCATGCCCCAATTTTTCATTTTCTTTTTATTTTCAAAATTAATTTTTCCTGCAAGAACTGCTATTTCTTTGCTTAAATCAACTAACTTTGTTTGAGACAATATAAAATTTAAGTCATTTTCGAGGTCTTTATTTTCCCGATTATATTTTTCGGACAATTCTGCTACACTTATAGCAGAAGTTACAGCTTTTCCTCCTTCGATAAATTTTTTTGCAATTTCTCCTTTTACCGTGCCTCTAAAGTATTCTATCCATGCATAAGAATCTATAACAAACTCATAACTCATGAGACTGCGCCCTCTCTCTATGAGAAAATTCTTTTAACTTTGGTGTTGAACCAAATCTGCTTTTAGGTATATTTTCTGATTTCTGAAGGACTTTTATTATTGTTTCATCCATACTTCTGGCTCTAAATTTTTGTTTTAGTATTGCAAGTATTTGTGCTGTACTTTCTTTAACTGCTATTGATGTTTCCATAGATATAACTATAATTATAACTATATAAATGTTTCTCTAATCTTCCAATGCTTCTAATCCGGGGAGTTTTTCACCAGAAATATATGCAATGAGTGCACCGCCTGAAGTGCTGATATATGAGAAATTGTTCGGAATTTTGTATTTTTCAAGAGTTGTTGTCAGATGTCCTCCGCCTATGAGAGAAAATATTCTTTTTCTTTTTGAAAGGAGTGAAATTTCCTTTAAAATTTCAACGGTGGCGTAACTAAAATGAGGGATTTCGGAAAAGCCGAGGGGGCCTTTCATGAAAATTGATTTTGTCTTATTTATTTCAGATTTAAATATTCTAACTGTCTCATGGCCGACGTCCCAGATTTTGCTTTGAACAGGTAAATCTGATAAATCTAACTCCACTCTGGTATTATAATCTTCAATTGCAAAATCAACAGGCAGTATGATTTGACCACTGTATTTTTTGCATATCAATTTTAATTTCGGAATAAGATGGGAATATCCTTTTTCCTCTATCCATTTATTTTCGTATCCAAAATTATGGCCTTTTGCAATTAATAAAAGGTTTGCAAGGACTCCCGATGCAAGAACCTTGTTTTTTTTATTTTTTAAATTATTGAATATTGAAAGATAATCTTCAATCTTTTCGCCCCCTAAAACGTAGAGTGTGTTTTTACTTTTTAATTTGAATTTTTTTATTGTCTTAATCTCTGATTCAAATCCTATGCCGATGCAGCTTTGCAGATATTTCGCTGGGAGAATGATGCTACCTTGTTTTCTATGTGAAGCAGAGAAAGCGTCATTAACATAAATATCGAAGTTTTTGCACAAATATTGATATCTATTTCCTTTCTTATTAGGCAATGATTCATCATCATAATTTCTGACGTTTGCTAACAATATTGCATCTCCAGATTTTAATTTATTTATGTTATCTACAGCCAAGTCTCCGAAAAGATCATCAACATATCTTATTTTTTTCCCAATATACTTGCTAAGAATTTTTGCATGCTGCTGCAAAGACAGAAAATCTTTGCCGTCCTTTCTGCCTTGATGTGCAAGGATTGCGACTCCTGCTCCTTTTTTAAGTAGATAGGATATTGTTTTAGCAGACTCTTTAAATCTTGGGGAATCTAAAACTTTGCCATTGGCAATAGGAGAATTAATATCAATTCTAAGGAGAACTCGCCTACCTTTTACACTTATGTTTGAGAGAGTTTTCATTCCATATTCACCTTTTATATTAATTGCAGACAAACAAGATTATTAAACATATTTGTTCTAATTTTCTGAGACTTCAATATCTCTGGGATTGAATCCTGGCTTTCTTAAATCAACAGAATTGATAAAGTCTTTATAGGTGTCCACAACTCCGTTTTTTGATAAATAGTTTCTAATTTTTGAAACCAATCTTTTATTTCCAAAAATTTCTCTGTTTATGTCATACCCAGTTCTTCCAAAAATTGTGAAATCAGGTTCAACTTCCTGCGCGGTGTAATAAATCAAAGGTGTGCCTCCAAGTTTGAAACTTTGAAACAATGGATCCATTCTCATTTTTTGTAATATTATTCCTAAGTGTTCTTTTGTTACGTTTCCATATGGTATTTCTCTTCCTAGACTTGCACAGTCATCACAAAAATGCACATCTCCATTGAAAAAGATCATGAAGTCGCCAACAGGATCATGCTCCATTACTATATCTCCTAAATCAAGATGTTTTTTAGGTATTAATTTATCAAACAATGGTAAATTATTTGCGCGTCCGTAAGGTTCTACTTGTGCTATACTTATTTTAATTGGACTTCCTTTTGTTGGATAACAATATGCTGCATGCTCGTATCCAAGTTTTCCCATTCTCTCGTTTCTTCTTTTTCCAAATGTTTCATTTATTGTTAAAATCACTTCATTAACTCTTTTTACTGCTTCTTGTCTTTCACCAGCCATGTTTATAAACGAATAATATAGACTTTTTCCATAATCCGCGTTTGGATAAACTTTTTTTATTGCTTCATTAATGTTTCTGAAGTGATTTCTTGTCGTTGGATACATTCTTCCAAAACTAACGCATAGATTACTTGCATCCCTTGTTATATCGAAACCTTTTTTTTTCAAATATCTTATCCAATTTATTGCACTTTCGGGCGTTTTGGCAAATGTTCCGTTTGTGATTATATTAGTATTAATGAGATCTGAATATTTTGCTGCGATTCCAACTACTTCTCTATTTTCTTCTCTTAATGGTTCTCCACAAGTGAGCGCTAATTTCAAAACTCCTGCTCTAATTGCTCCTGATAATGCTCTATGAACTATTTTTGGATTTGGCAAACCTTCTCTGTCTGGACTACAATCTTCTAAACAATGAAAACATCTTAAATTACAATTTGGGCCCATTTCTAATAACATGGTTCGCAAGTCGTAATCATACTGTCTTCTATGAATAAACTCATTTGTTCTCATATATGATGGTTTTTTTCTTGCTTTTTCTATTGCTCGCATTGATTCTGTTTCCATGTTATGTTTATCTCAGAAATTGCTGAGGCTCAAATCACCTCAGATTTGAAGTACTTTTAGAGTTTAAAAAAGCATTGGTTAATTGGAAGAATAGGATTATAGAGCTTAATTTATAAACCCTTATTTCCATGAGGTAATATGAGCAAAAAATATAAATTTGATGCGATAATTGCGAAGATGAGCAAAAGAGGATGGAGCAAGTCAAAAGCCCGCAAAGTTGCCAACAAGAGAAAAAAGTAATTAAAATATTATCTTATTTTTCCTTCTTGCCAGTTTTTAAGTATCCTTCTTGAAGTTCTGTCAGTATCGACAACTCCCCCCTTTAATAAGAAACTCCATTTTTTACCCAGAGTTTCAAGCACTAATTCAAGGTCTCCGCTTGGCTCCAGGCCATAAAATTTTTCTATTTTGCCTGGAAATTCTTTCATTATTTCTAACACAACAAATTCTGGCTCTTTGGTTCTGTCATAACCTTTGGCGCCTATTTTTGCATGTTTCTTTATATCATCTGTATTGACAAATAAGTTTTCTTTTTCTGGAATTAATCCTGGACTGTCTAATATTAAAATGTCTTTACTAAATCTAATCTTCTGAATGCCTTTGGTGAAACCAGATTCCGGCGCGGCGTTTGCTGCTCCGCCTCCAGCTAATACGTTTATTAGGGTGCTTTTTCCAGTATTTGGATAACCAATTATTCCTACATGTGCTCGTTTATCGATTTTGATTATTGCTTCCTTTTCTTTTCCAGGAATATCGAGAATTCCAGATTTTAATTTTCTCATTATAATAGAATTTTCTCTTCGGAGTCTTTTTACTTCTATTTTAATTGTATCTCTCAATCTACTTCGTCCTATGTTTTTTTTGCATGACACCAGGACATATGGAAACAGAGCATTTAATTTTCCAGAGCTCATTAATTGTTTTGAATCTATTAAATCTGCTTTATTGATAACGTAAATTATTTTCTTGCCCTTCTTTTTTATTTCATCTTCGAGTTCTAGATTTCGAGTTTCATCAATGAATCTTGCGTCTAACACTTCAATAATTATGTCTGAGACTCTAATTACTTCTCGTGCGAGCACTTCCTGCGGTCTTCGATGCTTATTTGTCTGGTTTGCAGGGATATTTTTTCCAACACCAACATATCTCATTCTCATATAATGGTGGGGGAAAATTAGTTTTATAAGCCTATTGAATAGACATTGCATCTATTTATTCAAAATGTCTCTGCCATCGGGAGCGGCAAAATTAATGTTTTTATCCTTCTTTATTTTATTGTATATCTCCAAAGTAATTTTTGACTTGATATCATTCATCTGATAGACTGGGGCATAAAATAATGCCCGGATTACAATTCCATTATCTTTGAAAGTTGCTCTAATGCTTTGCGCTTTTTTAAGCTGGTCAGAAAATTTTTTAACTTCTTTATCAAGAACTTCATTTATGATTTTTATTGATTTATCAATATTGCTTTTAAAACTCAATAATAAGCTAATTTCACCGATTATTAAATCGTGTGTCAAAGTGTAATTTATTATATCATTTTCAAATAACTTATGATTGGGAACCATTATATTTCTTCCAGAATGATCTTCCGTTTCAGCCATTCCTCCAGTTTCATCAATGTAAATATGGGTCAAAGTTATATCGTAAATTTCACCTTTTGTCTCCCCTATTTTTACTCTGTCTCCTACTCTAAACGGTCTTTTTATTACAATCATCAACCATGCAGCAATACCTGTTATTGGTTTCTGCAACGCAAAACCTAAACCGGCAGTTAAAAGTCCGGCAAAAATGCCTAATCCAGACCAAGATCCGGTGTAAGAAAAAAGAGCAATAGATAAAATTATACAAAATACAACCACATTAAATATTCTTGAAAAAATCTTAATATCTGAAATTTGTTGTTTGTTTTTAGCATTTTTTAGCATTTTTCTTCTTAAAGAAACCAGAAAAAACCTGGAAAAAACAAAAAATATGGCAACAACTAATAAAATTGCTATGTAAGGCATTAAAAAATCAAAACTTGCAATTACTCTGTTTACTACTGATTCTAACATTTTACCTCTTTAAATTATCTTGATGAGACATATCATTGAAACTGGAAGATTTAAACTTTACTCTTTGATTTTAATTAATGAAAATTGGGGTGAGGGTGTTTAGCGAAGAGTTAGCTTAATCTTAATTCAAGACTCATAGGATTTGTTACAAAACCTAATGCTCTCTCTGGAACTTCTAAGGCTTGGAATCCACGATCTTCAATATTTTTTTTTATTGTGCCAATAAATTGTGCGACCATATCTTCACTATATCTTGGAGTAGCTTTAACTGCGAAAGGTTTGAGATTGCCACTTCTAAGACCCTCGTTTTGGAATAAAACATATACTCCAGTTTCTGGAGCTGGAAATCTATTATCTGATTCTAATATTTTGACAAATTCTTCGTCACAGTGTGATTTTACTATTTTATCATAAACTCTTTGTAGCAAAAATTGCTTTCTTGCTTCAATCGCTCCTAAAAGTTCTCCTTTTACGATAGCAGGTTCGTAAGAAGCTATTTCTGCTTGAAGACCTTGCAATAGCTCATTCTTCGTTATTGGCACAACTTCATATTTATGGTGGGGGTCAGTAAGAACTAATCCCCCAAATGTAGCCCAAGAGAAAAAGTCTCCTAATTTGAAATTTCTTGCTTCTCGGTAGCCATTGTTTGCTTCTTTTATCATTCCATATGTAAATGAACTCTCACCCTCGTCTTCATCAATTTTTCTGTTAGTTTCATTTATTTCGTTCCAAACCTCTCTTGATAATGGGAAATCTGAAGGAAGTTTACCAAAAGAATGAATTCCAAAGACAGTATAAGAAAGTCTATTTCCTAAATGATTTTGTTCTTGTACTTCCAAATCGAGTGAAGAAATTAATTCCCTTGCTTTCGAATCTAATGCTCTATACCATGTATCAAAATCTTTGTAAAAATTTGTTGAAAAGTTTCCAATAACCGCACGCATAAAATTTTTTGAATCTTCTGAACCAGAAACAATCTTTGATAATGTATTAACTGGATCAATCTTTAATTGTTTAATAGTATCTTCTGAGGCAGTCATTGCACCACTTATCATCTTACTACCTCTTGCGCCAGCTTCCGTTTGTCCAGAATATCTATACTTAATTGGTTGACCTCGTGTTAGACTGACCATCTATCATTATTAACATATATAGTTTTTAAGCTTTTATGTAATGAATTAATCTTTCTGGATTTATCCATATTGAACTAAGAGTTCCTTATCTTCATCAGAATCAAAATTTACAAAATCAACCTTTTCTTTTTTTATCGACTTTTTTGTATAGCTCAAATGTTTCATCTACAACACGATTTTCAAGAAGTTTAATTTTTCATAAATGTCTTGTTGCCGTAATTTATTAATTTATGTAATTATCTCCACCTTTTGGATCTTTGGCTATTTCCTCTTCCAAAACGGTTTCTATTTCTATTGTCGTATCTGCCACTTTCATTGCTATGCCCGAATCTATTTCTATGACTTTCTCTGCTCTTGTGTCTATCTTCTCGATTATTACTCCTGCCTCTACTTCCACCGCCCCGGCCTCTTTGTCTATTAACTTTTCTGTCTTGATTGGAACTAAAACTTATTGGTATGATATTATTTAACTTTGGTAAATTCAATTTTTCTATTTTAAGCGATTTCGATATTTGTCTGAACTCTCCATGGTCTCCGACAGAGACAAAACTTATGGCAATTCCATTCTTTCCTGCCCTTGCAGTTCTACCAATTCTATGAATGTAATCATCTGCTGTAGAAGGTATATCGAAATTATAGACGTGCGAAACGTCCTTTATATCTAATCCGCGGGCGGCAACGTCTGTGCAAACCAGAATAAGTGTTCTTTTTTCATGAAATGATTGCAAGGTGCTGCTTCTTTTATTTTGTGAAAGACCACCATGAATGGCCATGGCTTCAATTTTTTGTTGATAAAGTCCATGCGTCAATTTGTCAACGTTTCTTCTGGTATTGCAGAATACCATGACGACACCATTCTTTTCTAATTTAAGTAATTGCACTAATAAAGAGAATTTAGTCTCTGAAGGAATATCGTAATAAACTTGATAAAGCTTTGAAGGATCAACTTGATTGTTAACAGAAATACTAACTGGATTTTTCATATGCCTTTGAGCAATACTGTTTACCTCTTTAGATATTGTCGCGGAAAACAATAACGTTTGTCTTTCTTTGGGACAGTGATTAATAATTTTTTCAACATCTCTTATAAAACCCATGTCTAGCATTCTGTCTGCTTCATCTAAAACAAGAAATTTTACAGTATTCAGTCTAATGGTTCTCTGGTTTATGTGATCTAGAATTCTACCGGGGGTGCCAACAACCATGTCTGCATTTCTTAAAGCTCTTATCTGGGGGCTCATGGACATGCCACCATAAATTTCTTTCACATTTAATCTCTTAAAGTATGAAAATTTTCTTAGAGTGCTGGCTACTTGCTCTGCCAATTCGCGAGTTGGAGTCAATATTAGAGTTTGAATTCCCTTTCCTATTTCCATTCTGTCTATAATGCCTGCTCCAAAAGCAAGAGTTTTTCCAGATCCGGTTGCAGAACTACCTATAACATCTTTATTTCCCAATACCAAAGGAATAGTTTTTAATTGTATTTCGCTGGGTTCGGTAAATCCTGCATGCTTAACTACGTTTAACATTCCTTCGCTTAGTCCAAGTTGTTTAAATTTTTCCATTTTTTCAATTGCACTCTAAATTTATTCCCAAAAGTCAGTATATAAAGTTGCTTAAATGCGACAGTAGATGAGCTTTTCCGAGTAGAAGCTCATCAATAAGTTAGAATCTGATAATA
>JBBTAG010000054.1:0-6070 GCA_038044345.1 Nanobdellota archaeon | reverse complement strand
AGGAAGAAAACTGTCAGAAATTGTAATGGAGGCTCGAAAACTTGGATATACTGAGCCACATCCAGCTGATGATTTAGATGGGGGAGATGTAGAAAGAAAGATAATTATCTTATCAAGAACTGCTGGATTTGATGTTTCTAATGCAAGAGTTCAACGTACGTCCTTTATTCCGGATGAATATTTAATTGAAAAAAATATTGAAATGTTTTTGAATAATTTGAACAGTCTTGATGCACCATTTTCAGAAAGAGTTTCTCGAGCAAAAGATAAAAACGAGGTTTTGAGATATATTGCCAAGTTTGATAATTCTACAGAACATCAATCAATAACTGTCGGATTAAATGAGGTTTCCAGAGAAAGCCAGCTCGGATTTTTGAATGGGACAGCAAATAAGGTTGTTATTAGAACTAAAACATATAATTCACTACCATATTGCGTTGAAGCTCCTGGGGCAGGATTAGAAATAACTGCTCAAAATATAAGAAGAGATTTGCTTGATCAGTTGGTGAATAGAGTTATTTCATTTCAGTGTAAATAACTGAGAGTATTATGTTGGTTTGTCTTTGGTATATTAAAGTTAGTGAATCCAGATTTTACTGTAATCCTGCCAGTTTTTGTTTGATGAGTTCAATTTCTTGTTCTAATGAAGAGACCTCTTTTGATTCCTTTTCAAAGCGAACTTTCTTTTTTGCCTCTGTTTCAGCAGAATATACTCTAGGAAGAGATTTTTCAAAAAGGATTATGCTATTTTTTGTTTCTTCCAGCTTATTCTTTAGTCTTATCTTGAGAATAAACTCCTCTTTTCTTGCTTTTAAGAAAAAAAGGTAATGTTTGACAAGGTCGAGAACATCTAACTGTGCTTTTAAGAAATTCTTTTGTCCATAAATAACTTCTTGACGCGATAATCTTACGTATTCAGATGCCATTTTATTTTAATATCATGATAATTTTTCAAATATAGTTTCATTTACGTTCTGTATCCTTGATTTGACAAGTGCAATCTCTTTTTCCCAGACGGATAATTCACGTTCTTCTTTGATTTTTATGTCTTTTATTTTTTTAAGGAGCTCGTCTATTTGATCTATTTGATCTTTTATTGCATCAAGGGATTTCTTGGCGGTATAGAATTTTTCAATTTTTACGAAAACGTCCCCTCCTTTGCTTGGTTCAGGGGCTTTCTCTGGCTTTTCAAAGTTATTTTCACTTTCTTCTTCTTCTTCTTCTTCTGGTGGACGACCAATTAAAAATGAGTTTTTAGGTTGGTAAGGTGTTGTTTGCTCAGTGTAGGATACTTTTTTACTAGGCGGTGAACCTATCTTTATACTTGTCAAGTAAGGATTGCCCCCTTTTTCTGCATCTTTATCTTCGTTCATCTCTATCGCTCTGAACTTTTTGTTAGTTTCAGCTGGAGATACATCATCTATTTCTGGTTCTTTGATTTCGTCCTGAGTAATTGCTTCTTTTATGGCCGCCTGAGAGAAGCTAGAGGAGTTTGGAGAATCTGGAAAAGTTGGAAGTGAATGTGTTTCTGCAAAATCTTGCTCTGCTTCATCTAATTTTTCCTCTACCATTTTTGCATTCTCAGTTGAAACTGCCAACTCTTTACTGAAAGGAGACTTTATAGGTGGAAGATCTGGCAAAGATTTTTTTTCTTCCTTTTTGTTCCAAAACATATTCATAGATTTTTAAGTTAATTTATATAGCTTTATATTAACTTTAGAATGGTGACATGGAAGCAGAAAAGTTTTTAATAGGCATATACAAGAGAAAGTGTATGCAGATAGAAATTCTTAAAGATGTGGTTTCATTGGTTGCCGGAGAAAGGGCAAGGGGTATTGTGGATTTATTGTTTGGTAAGAAAAATGTTAATGAATTTCTGATTTCTAAGAAATTAAAATTGACGATAAATCAGACTAGAAACATATTGTATAAATTAGGTGATGAAGGTCTTGTTAGTTTTGTTAGAAAAAAAGATAGCAAAAAAGGCGGATGGTACACTTATTTTTGGACTTTAAATTTGGATAAAGGGCTTATAAAGTTCAGGGATAAATTGATTAAAGATATGGATAATTTCAAACAACAGATAAATCGTAAAAAGACAGAAAGGTTTTATCATTCTTCTAATTGTAAGATGGAATTTAGTGAGGAGGTTGCTTTGGCGAATAATTATGCTTGCCCAGAATGTGGAGAGATATTGCAATTGAAGGATAATTCTAAAGAAATTGTTTTGCTTGAAAAAGATTTGAAGAAAAATGAGGGTATGCTGCAGAAAGTGCAAGAAGAAATTAAAATTTTGACTGAACAGGAAGAAAAGATTAAGCAAAGAAGATTAAAGTTTGAAGAGAAAAAGAAAAAGGCTGAAAGAGATGCAAAGATAAAGAAAAAAAATAGAGAAAGAAATAAACTCAAGCAAAAGACTGCAAAGAAAGTTAAGAAAAGTAAAAAAGGTAAAAAGAGGAAAAGATGAGATATTCGTCTAATGAGGGAAAAAGTTTTTTTCAGAGATTTAGTGCAACAGCATGGCTGATTTTTGTAAATGTGGCGTTTTTTGTTTTATATCTCATATTAAGTGTGTTTTTCGGGCCAAATTTGTTAAATTATCTTGCCTTATATCCTGCAAGTATTTTGCAAGGCAAATATGTTTGGACTTTATTAACTCATATGTTTATGCATGCAGGAGTTTTTCATTTATTCATTAATATGTTTGTTTTGTATTCTTTAGGCAGCTTGTGTGAGAAGATAATTGGAAGGAAGAGATATCTCTGGTTTTACATGCTGTCCGGAGTATTTGCTGGTTTACTTTCTGTTTATTTAGCCGGATTTTTTGGGTTTGGCTTTTGGACCAAAGTATTTGGCACTCCAAACATATACATGGTTGGAGCATCCGGGGCAATTTTTGCGATAGCGGGACTTTTTGTTACTTTGCTTCCTAAAATAAGGTTTAGCATAATCTTTTTGCCATTCTTTTCTCTTCCAGGATATGTGATGGTGCCGTTGGTATTGTTTTTAACTTGGCTTGCTTCCATGGCGACTGATTTGCCTATTGGAAATGTAGCCCATTTTGGAGGGTTTTTGACAGGTTTGATATACGGATATTATTTACGTACTAAATATAAAAAGAAAATTAAACTGCTTGAAAAAGTTTTTAGATGAAAAATGGAAAAATGAAAAATGTGAATGTAATTAAAAAGAATATTGATGATGCTTTTGAGTATGTAAGGGAAAGCAGGAATTATATTTATGTTGTCATTGGATTTTTTATATTCTTTGTAATTGTTGGTTTTTTTATTGTACCTTTAAATACTGAGTTGTCAGAAATGCTGGACAAATCTCTTAGAGATATTTTGCTTAGGGCTGAAGGACTTAGTGGATTAAGATTGATATTGTTTATTTTTGTTAATAACGTGACAGTTGCATTTGCAGGCATTTTTTTTGGGATTTTGTTAGGAATTTATCCTCTGTTTAGCTCTATTGTAAATGGGGCTGTTCTCGGTTATGTTTTTGCCAAAGTAAACGCTCTTTCTGGAATTTCTCAGTTTTGGAAAATTTTACCTCATGGGATATTTGAGCTTCCTGCTGTTTTTATTTCCCTGGGAATCGGTTTGAAGCTGGGGACTTTTATCTTTTCTAAAAATGTGGGACATGAGGTTAAATATAGGTTTGTCAATTCCATAAAGGTATTCTTGTTTATCATTATTCCATTGCTTATTGTTGCTGCAGTGATAGAAAGTTTTTTGATTTTGCTGTTTAAGTGAAGCACCGATAATTTTTAAAGGTATTTAGACTGATTTATGCTATGGATTTAAGCAAAGAAAGTATTGAAGAAATTGATCAAGCTGCTGAAATTGAAAATATGAAAAAAGTCGAGGCTGCTCTTTTCATAGCAGGCAGATTTTTGTCTCTGCAGGAGCTAGTTACCCTTACGGATGTAAATCCCATCTTATTAAAAAAGATTCTTGAGGATCTTATTGATAAATACAATGACTCGGGTATCGAATTGGTTCAGCAAAATAATTTGTGGAAAATGGATGTTGCGCAAGAATATGTTTGGATGGTAAATAGACTTGCTACTGGAAGTTCTGAATTCAGTAAGGCAGAACAGGAAACTTTGGCCATAATTGCGTATAAGCAACCAATAAAGCAGAGCATTATCATAAGGATTGGGGGGAATAAGGCATATGAGCATATAAAGAAATTTGTCGAAATGAATCTTATAAATAAAAAAAAGATGGGGCATACGGCTGAATTGAGTTTAAATGATCAATTTCATGATTATTTTCATGTTGGTGGAAAAGATGCAGAAGAAGGTAATATTGTGAATGGTGAGCAGAGTGAACATGGTGGAGACGGAGTAAAGGGCGAAGAAGAAGGAAAGAGCGAAGAGAAGGAAAAGAATGAAGAGGGTGTGCAAGGTGAGTAAAATTTAGTAATTGAATTGGAGAGACTATAACCTTTTAAATACAATTGCCAGGTAAATTTTATGAATTTATTTGTTTTAATAATGGTATATCTATCTTTGTATCTGGGATTGTTTACTCTAACTTTGTTCCTGCTTAGCTTTCTTGGAAAGGAAAAAAAGAAGTTTAAGGATATTGGGCATCCGCAAGTTTCTATATTGATTCCTGCTTATAATGAACAGGCAGCCCTCGAAAAGACTGTTGAAAGTGCTGCAATGTTAGATTATCCAAAGAGCAGGTTTGAAATAATTATAATAGATGATGGTTCAACAGACAAGACTTCAAAAATAAGCAAGGAATTGATTAAAAAGTATGAAAATGTCAAATATTACTGGAAGGAAAATGGTGGAAAGGGCAGTGCTTTGAACTTTGGAATTAAAAAGTCAAAAGGTGATTTTATTGTCACATTAGATGCTGATTCTTTTGTCAATAACGATGCTTTGAAATTAATGATGCCTCATTTTTCTAATCCGAAGGTGATGGCAGTAACTAATGCTATGAAAGTTTATGAGCCAAAGACTTTTTTTCAAAGAATTCAAGCAATTGAATATGATTTAGGAATATTTTTTAGAAAGTCCTTTTCAAATATGCAAGGTATTAATGTTACACCAGGACCTTTTTCAATAATTAGAAAAACTTTTTTTAAAAAATATGGTGGGTATGACGAACATAATTTAACAGAAGATATGGAAATGGCTATGAGAATTCAAAGCTACAATTATCTTATCGAAAATGAGCCAAAAGCAATTGTTTATACTGTTGCGCCAAGGAATTTTTTGTCTTTGCTTAAGCAAAGGAGAAGATGGTATGTTGGGACTATAAACATTTGGAAGACATATAGAAAATTATTTGGAAAATCATTTGGCGAGTTTGGATTATTTGTTTTGCCTTTAGCAGTTATTTCGGTTATCGCTACTCTTTTTGTGACAGTTTATTATGTATCTAGAGGATTGGTAGATTCATTTAGACATTTTATGCTTTATTCAAAGATAGGGTATGATTTTTTCAATAATATGAACTTTCAGATTTATTATGTTATTGATAACATATACAATTCTTTATCAGAGGGGGTTTTATTTTTTGCTGTATTTTTTATGATATTTACCATTATTTTGCTTATAGTATTGAATAAGAAAATAGGTTCTGGAGAAAATGCAATAAGAACTTTTATAAATTACTTGTTATTCATGGTTACATATGGAGTACTGTATAGTTTTTGGTGGATTACCTCGATATTGTATAGCATATCTGGAAGGATGGTCAAATGGTAGCACGTAGAAAGATTTATTGGTCCAAGATTTTGCTGGCTTTTTTGATTTCTGCGTTTTTGTTCACTTTCGGGCTTTTTGTTGGATTTTTGGGAACTAAGATTATTGAGGGCGCCTCGGTAAGCATACTCGACAGCACGCGGAATGAAATTGTTAACCTTGAAACTTTGAACATGTTGGAGGCAACTTATTCTTGTTCGGCTTCAACATTGGACATTGCAACCAATAGATTGGGATATTTAACTGACTTAATTCATTCTATGGAAACTCAAAAGGGTAAGACAAACTCACAGGTTTTAGAATTGAAAAAACTTTATAGCATTGTTGAAGTAAGGCACATGCTTC
>JBBTAG010000053.1:0-10223 GCA_038044345.1 Nanobdellota archaeon | reverse complement strand
TGAACAGAAGAAAAGAGATTCTTATTTAGGATTTATATGGGAGCTTTATAGTTTCAAGAAATAAAAGAGTAATTAAAAACATTTCCATAGAAAAAATTGAACTTCAAAAAGCGAACTTATGACTTTATTTTTTCGGCGCACTGCCTTCGGCAGAATCACATACCCCGAAAGCATAACCGCTCCTGCCGAGGCCATCCGCGCCGCCATCGACACTCAACCCGTAGTCATCGTCCCAGGACCTGCCCAACGCAGAGAGGCTTTGAACTGGTTTATCTTGAGTATTATCAACTAGGTAAACATAAGGCTTAAAAGTAAATTCCCTGCTTACATTATCTAATTTTTCCGCCCCTTCAAGACCATAGCTTGCTATAACAAATCCATTCTTAGCAAGAGTTCCTTTATCATGACTTCCTGCTCGCGTAGTATTGTAAGAAGCAAAAGCAGTTCTTCCGTCTTTGCTAAATCTTACTCCATTTTCAGTCTTTCCCCCACTTAAAGCATCTTCCAAATCATTTACACTTAAAATTTCAGACATTCCTTTGGCTTGAGAATCAAATTGAACATAAACTCCTGCATTCTTTGCATTTTTAGGTGTCCAGATATTTCTATTAAATACCCATAGCCATCTTTGTTTCATGACATCATTTCTTATGAAATCAGTTTCTGGACTATTCTTAAATTCTTTATCTTCAGAATGATAAGCTTCATTTAACAAAGAAACACTTTCTGATCCAGTTGGAATTTCCAATCCTGAATTTATAATCGAACTTCCTGCATTAACATAATTATTTTGAAAAGAAGGATAAACAAATCTAACTTCTCCATTTTGATGTGGAACTAACAAATATGAATCGGGAGTCCACTTTTTAGCAACTCTTTCTATTCTTCCAACAGCTGATGTCTTTTCCATGCTTTTCATAGAAATAAAGGGTATTTAAACTTTTCTATTATGTTACTACTAAATAATAACATTAAATAAAAAATAATTATAAAGCACGAACAAAACCGATATCGCTCGATTATGCTGAAAGTAATAGAAATGCACGTCAAAATTGAAAATTCAGGACAGAAACATTTAAATATAACTTTAAGTTATACTTTTTATGGTCGCAATAACTAGAATAAGAACTTTAGGAGGATCTTTGGCAGTAACTATCCCTATAGAATTAGTGAGAATGCAGGGTCTCAAGGAAGATGAAATTGTGGAGATAGAAGTTAAAAAACATAAGAAAGATTATTTTGGTGCTCTAAAGGGAATAGGCAAATTTACTGATAAGGACAGAATGGAAGATAGGTTATGAAATATATAATTGATTCTTCAGCATGGATAGAATATCTTTCTGGAAGTAAAGCAGGAGAAGAAGTAAATAAACTTCTTAAGAAGGAAGAAATATACGTTATCTCTATAATAATTTCTGAGGTGGTTAGTTACGTTAAAAGAAACGGGGGAAATACAGAAATTGCATACGAATCTGTGATTAAGAATGCAAAGATAATGGAGATTACACCAAGAATTGCCAAAGAGGCAGGTCTTTTACATTCAACAATGAGAGAAAAAGGCAGCAATTTTCCACTTGCAGCTGCTTTAATACTTTGTTCAGCCAAAGAAAATCAAGCAAAGATTATCACCACAGACAACCACTTCAAACCATTTAAAGAAGCAATTCTTATCTAATTGACTTTATTCTTATAATTATTATTGACATTGCACGCAAATGCCAAAAAGGATGGAAACGCAACATCAGAAATAAAAAAGTAATTACTAAAAAGAGTATAGCAAATGCTATAAAGCCTTTGTATTTACTTTTTTTATGGTAGAAGAAAAGAGTGAAAAAGAGAAGAGAATAAGAAGCATAACTAAGTTTTATTATTCACGGCCAGATATACAAAATGCAATATTGAAATTTTCTAAAGACAGAGAGGTTGTGCCAAGATATTTCGAAGGTTTTGGAAAAAGACCTGATGCTTTACAATATCCCTCTGATATTATGGGCCTTGTCCAAAAAGGGGCGACATCTTTTCATTCATCTGAGGAATTATGGAATGATTCTTTGCAATTGAATTCTGATATGAATCGTGTTCAAATGGACACTCTAAGAAAGGGATGGGATTTATTAATTGATATTGACTCTCCGTATTTAGATGTTTCAAGAGAGGCAGCAAAGCTAGTTTTAGAAACTTTGGAAAAATATGGTGTAAAAAATTATGGACTTAAGTTTTCTGGCAATAAAGGATTCCATATTATTGTGTCTGGCAAGGCATTTCCAAATACTTTTGAAGATAAACATATGAAAGACTCTTTTCCTGAATGGCCCCGAGCAATTACTGAATTTTTGTTTAAAGAAATAAAACCAGAATTTAGAAAAAGAGTTGGAAGAATAATGAGTTTTAGCCACCTTGAAAAGAAGGATGATACAATTAGAATTTTCTGCAAAAAATGCAATAATATTGCTTCAAAAGGCAACCTAATAAAAATGAATTGCCCAATATGCAATCTTAATATTGAGAGAAGAGACATAAAAAGCACTAAAAGAAGATTAAGATGTTTGAACAGCAGTTGTGCTGGTGTTCTGGAAAAAGTTGAATCCTTGGGATACTATTATTGTGAAAAATGTAAAGATCCTGAAAATGATAAAATGCCTTTAACGTCAAATAAGTATCCCGGACTTTTTGAAGAGATTAGAGGCGAATTAGCTGATGAAAGAGCTGAATTAGATCTTGTTTTGGTTGCACCAAGACATTTGTTTAGAATGCCATATTCATTGCATGAAAAAACATCATTGTCGAGCATTGTGTTGGTAAAAAATGAGCTTGATACTTTTACTCCGAGAGATGCAAATCCGTTAAAAGTTAAGGTTAGGGATTATCTGCCTGAAAATGAATCTGCGGAAGCAAAGAAATTATTATCTGCTGCCCTTGACTGGAAAAAACTACAAAATGTGGAAGAAGAAAAAAACTTCAAGGAAAAATATGAAAAGAAAGATTATGAAAAAATAGATATTACTGGTATAACTGAAGATATGTTTCCAGCGCCTATAAAAAAGCTGTTGCTTGGATTAAGCGATGGAAAGAAAAGAGCGTTGTTCATATTAATAACTTTCTTAAGGTCTATAAATTATAGTCCTGAAAAAATTAATTTAATTGTTAGAGAATGGAATAAACTTAATCAGCCCCCCTTGAGAGAAGGATACATAAAAAGTCAAATTGATTGGCATTTGAAACAAAAAAAGAAAATATTGCCTCCAAACTATGATAATGATGGTTTCTATAGAGACATAGGCTTAATAAATAAAAAGCAAGATACAAAAAATCCTCTAGTGGAAGTTATGAGAAATTTAAGAAAGAGTAAAAAAACTAGTTGATATATTTATGTTCTTCAGACTAAGAACATTTTTAAATAACAATAACATTAATTTCCCATGAAAAAGAGCAGGTTTTATATCGGTGGGTTTTCCTTCTTTATCATAGGTTTCATTCTAATTTTAAATTTGGTTGGTGCAGCAAATTCTACAGATGGTGGAACGCCTGTAAGTGTTAGTGGATCAGACACAGCAACAGGAATCGATAAGGGATACAAATGTTTGGAAGATCAGGTAAAGAACAAGAGTGGTTTGTCTCTGCAGGAAGCAATTTTCACAACCTTGGCACTTGGAAGCAAACAAAATTTGCAAGATAAAATTAATTCTGAAAAAAGCTCTTCTGATAGCTGCTGGCCAAAGTCAGGCTGCACTATAAAGGAGACTGCTCAAGTTTTGTTAGCTCAGAAGAGAGCTGGAAAGAGTATAGAAAATATTGAAAAATGGCTGCTGTCTAAAAATTCAACCTCAAGTGATTTGAACTGGTATCTTGAGGTTGATATATCTAATCATATCGCGGCTGACTGTACATTAAAATATGATGGTTCTGAAAAAACGATAAAAATTTTGGATGATATGAAAATTACAGGAAACCCTGGAAGTTGTTTTAGTATTTCTCGAGGTGGATATTGGCTACTATTCAGGGAAAATTGTTATGATAAAGAGATTCAGATATCCTGCAATCAGGATTTTATAAGTGCGATGGTTTATGAAAAAAAAGCAGGCACAACAATTTATGTGCTGCCAGATACACACTCATCTGCTGCTTTAGGTTCAACAAGTGAAAAAGTCAGCGTAAAATGCTTTAAGTCTGGAACGACTTGCGATTATGAAGGAAGTTTGTGGGCTGCTTTAGCTTTGAATAAGGCTGGCAAAAATGTTGATTCGTTTATCCCATACTTAATAGCAATGGCTGAAAACAATAAGAAATATTTCCCAAGTGCTTTCCTTTACGCTTTAACTGGAGCTGAAGATCAATATGCAGATATAGTGCAAAGTCAGAAACAAAGCAGATCGTGGAAAATGATTGGAACACCTTATGGAGAGTATTATGATACTAGTTTAGCTATGCTTGCTTTAACAAAAACCTCTGCGGGTGAATTAGAAAATACCAAGAATTATCTGATTAGTATTCAAGGAAAAGATGGGTGCTGGGATAATGATAACATAAGAAATACTGCCTTTTTGCTTTATTCTGGATGGCCAAAAGTGACTGTATCTGTATCAGATGCGGGAGAAACGTTATGCGAATCGGTTGCAGGACAATCTTGTGAAAATTCGGTTTCATGTTTAGAAGCTGGGGGAAGAGTCTTGTCAAACTTCCAATGTAGCGGATTTAGTCAGTGCTGCAGCGTCAAAGTAGCATTACAATCGTGTTCTATCAAAAACGGAATAATATGCTCTTCCAGCCAAAATTGCGATGGAAATATTGTTCAGTCTGCTGAAGGTGGATGTTGTGTTGGAGCCTGTGTAAATAAACCTGTTGAAAACACCTGCGAAATAATTGGGAACAGCTGCAGAGATTCCTGTCTTGATGGGGAAGAGGAAGATTCTACTAAAACTTGCTCTTCCGGTGTATGTTGTACTGAATCTACATCAACAGAACCCAAGAGTTATGCCTGGCTAATAATTACTATAATAATACTGATAATTTTGGTTGTGCTAGCAATAATATTCAGAAACAAATTGAAGATTTGGTGGTTTAAATTCAAAGGAAAAGCGAAAGTATCGTCTATAACGAGGCCCGGGGTGCCACCTTCAAGCGGGCAAGCTCATATGCCTCAACCAGTTTACAGGCCTGCACCGTCTTCATTTTCGAGACCTGGCCAGATAAGAGCAATGCCAAGAACAGTAGCAAGAAAACCTATATCAGATAAAGATAAGGAAATGGAAGAAACCTTGAAAAAACTAAGAGAAATGAGCAAATAAGCCTATTTTTTTGCCTTGTCTAACTTTTGTGGTTTTTCTTTTGATTTTTGTCTTTCTAAGAACGAAGAAATTTTCTGATTAATTTCGGATACCTGATTTGCAATTTTACTTAAATTTCTAGAATCTTTTAGCTTTATTATTTGTGAAATTATTTTTATGATGAAATAGATGATTATTATAATTAGCAGTATTTTACCTATGTCAAATAAGAGAGTTATTTTATCAGAAAGATAGTTGGGCATTGATTGCCAGATTGAACTTACAAGATTTTGTTCTTGCGCAACAAAATCTGAAGCATTTAAATCCATCACGAAAAAAGAAGCATTATATTTATATAACTTACTCTTCTTGTAAAATCATGGGAAAAAGAGAGATTTTGATGCTTTGTTTGGTGATATTTGGCATTTTGTTTATGAATTTTGGCTTGTCCATATCTTCTGATGCTAAGCAAATCTATTTGCCTGGAGAAACTGCAATAATCAAAATAGATGGAAATATATTAGATCCATTGTTGCCCACACAAGTTGAGTTTAAGAAAAATAATGTTCGAATGCCCTTCCCATACGATTTGAAGAAGTTGGGCGACAATTATTATTTATGGTTTATTCCTTCTTTAAATGCTGAGCAGGCTAATTATACGTTTATAATCCATGATGTTACTACATCAGTCCTTGATTCCATACAGGAGATAGATTTTGTGCAGCCTTTTTCAATATTGGGAAATATTAGTGACTATTCTATAGAACCGGGATTTACTTTTGCTAAAGAAGATTTTTCAGTTATATTAAAGTCCAATGCGGATAAAAATTTTGACGTGGATATTGATTTTCCGAACAAATATAATCTGACCATCAAACCAGGCGATAATTCAATTACCTTCTCAATAAAAAACTTTTCTAGCACTGGACTTTTTAGTATAAAAATAGGCAAATACAATTTCTTAGCTTATGTGATAAAAAATCAGTCCACTGTTACAAAGAAAAATAATTCCTTAGATATAAGTCCTGAAATGATAAATGATATCGGATTGATAGGTGATAAGAAGATACTGTATAGATTTATAGTCAAAAATATTGGTGGAAATACAGTATCGGACATTTATTTAGATTATGATTCTAACTTTTTTTTAATAATCCCAAGTAAAAAAATAACTCTTTTGACAGAACAATCTATGCAGTATAATATCACTTTGAAGAGTTCAACTAAAGGGAACATAAGTACTATTATATATATTAAATCAGACAAGAATAATATCTCTTATTCTTTTCCAGTTGAAATAATATTTGTTAAAAATATAACTGAAATTAATTATGCCATTTTTAATGGTACTACTAACAATCAAAGTAGCCTTAGAAGTTGTGATGAGCTTCTTGGAGATATTTGCCTGATAAATGAAAAATGCTCTGGGATAATAGAGCCCAGCACAGAAGGGCTGTGTTGTAAAGGTTTGTGCACTTCAACTCAAGACAAACCTAGCAGCGCCTGGATAGGATATTTAATAGCGGCAATTGTACTTCTTGGGTTATTGTTTTTATATTTCAAATATAAAAAAGTGAAAATTGACAAAAACCCTCTTGAAAGAAAAATAAAAGAAGTTGAAAAAAATGAAAGCGCTAAAAAAATACCTTAATTTTGTTTTTTCTTTTCTTTCTTAGTCTTTTTTGATTCTTTATCATCCTTTGGCTGCCCTGATACATGCTGTTGCTCTGAAGAATCTTGCTGTTTTTCTTGTAATTGATTAGGATTTTTCTTAAATAAGTGCGGAGCAATTTCATACAATTTTTTTACCAAAATCTCTTTCTCCATCAATGTGTTTTTAACGACTGCATCATAATCATGCAAACGCTGAATTAGCTTATTGCCTATGGAAGTTAATTCATCATTTTTTACAATAATCTTTTCAGGATAGACTATTTCAACGTTTGAAGGCATATAGGCAAACATGATCTGATAATAATCAGATAATGAATCAAATTCCACAGCTAATTCGGTAAAAGCTGTAAAAAGATCTTTTGAACCTTCTACTGGGATAGGTTCGTGTAAAATTTTTTCTTTAATTGCTGTTCCTTTTTCCTTTGATAAACTGTCAAGTATTGTTCCAAGAGCGATGCTGACATTTTCTTTTGGTCTCCCGAGAATTTCAAGAACCATATTTGCTTGTATCTTTTCCATATTTTTGTTAAAGAAATGGCGTTTTTAAAGATTAGTATAATTATATTTTGTTTAAAATGAAAAATAACAATAATACTATCATGAAGATAAAAAAAATAAATGATAAATATGTTCTAAATTTGCCTTGCACATCTATAAATTCATTTTTTTCAATATTGCTCAAAATTATAGGCTCAACTGGTGGCAATTCCTCTTGATTGCCTCTAGCAGTTGATATTGGGACAATTTTTATTTTTTTACAAATTTCCTCAAATTTTGATGCGCCAGTTTTTCTTAATCTTATACAAATGCCTGCTTTTTCTGAATTTTCAGTTATTTTTAAATGATATAAATTATTGTCTATCACTGATAAGGGTAGATAATTCCATGAATCTTGCCACTTTCCATTGTTTTCTACGAGAGAGATTATCTCTTCACGGGTAATTTTTTCATCGGAAGAATTATGAACGAATATCTTAATATCATAATTAGTAGAACTTTCAAAAAGAACATTTATCTCGAACTCTTTATTTACTTCTACTTCGTTTGGATAATCAAAATCTATCTCTATGGCTATACAGGGTGATATAAAAAATATAACAAATACACTAATAGCCGTAAGATTGATAATGGACGATTTTATCTTTTTCATCAAATAAATATAAAGAGTCTCTATCATTGTTCCAAATATCTTGTTTGCTATTCCAAAAAACATCTGTTTCATTATCTTCACCTACATTTGAATGAAGTATTATTGAACCTAAGTATATATTATTAAAAAGATAAATCTTTCTACTTTCATCTTTTAAGTACCAGCCGTTGAAGCTTATGGTGCTGCAATGGTTTTTTATTGCGACTAGTTCTTTTTCTTTATTTATTGAAGATTCAAAACAATTAAAATATTCTGACTTATTCCACATGCCCTGAGAATTTTTTATTGCATTTAATTCTGCATTTGAAAAAATGGATAATTCATTTTTATCGACTAAGAATTTAGAAGCAAGCCCTTTTTTAACTAGTTCCAAATTCAAATAGGTTAAATCTAAAGAATAAATCCTTGCAAGATTTCTTGAAT
This sequence comes from Nanobdellota archaeon, assembly GCA_038044345.1. Taxonomy (GTDB): domain Archaea; phylum Nanobdellota; class Nanobdellia; order Pacearchaeales; family GW2011-AR1; genus VGKP01. The sequence goes on along the minus strand of JBBTAG010000053.1, from coordinate 1,712 downwards.
ATTTGTCTATGCCAGTTATAACTAATTTAATTGATTGGTTTTCGAATTTCTTTAAAAAATCTTTGGACAGTTCTGCATTATGCGTTCCTTTTTCTGGAGAATTTATGTTCAATAATCTTATAGTCCGATTGTCACCTAAAACGATGGTATCGCCGTCTATAACCCTGCTTAAAACTACTTTTTCGATTGCCTTGTTATCTCTTTTTATAAAATTATTAAAAAAAAAGATATCTAAAAATATAATTCCTGTAATTAATAAAGCAATCACTAATGAGTATTTCTTATCCATCTGGCAATTTTACTATGATTTGTTTGCAATTAAGGGAGTGAACAAATTTTTCTAAATCCTCGTGCTTTATTTCTAAAGTGGCTGTATTGATATTTGGATGAAAGCCAGTTATATTTGCTTGCCAAACATCTTCATCTATTATTAATGTAACATTTTTTGCATTTATCATCCCGAATATTGACACACTTCCAGGCATTAGATTGAGTTGACTTTTCAACTCTTCAGGCGATGCAAAATGTAATTCATTTACATTTAATTTCTCTTTTAAACACTTTGTGTTAAGCCTTTTGTTTCCGGGCAGGCATATCAAATAAAAATTTTTGTCCTTATCTTTTAAGAACAGACTTTTTGTTCTTATTCCTGGAATAGATTTTATCTTTAAATCATTTTTTGATTCATTTACTGTGAAAACTGCTTTATGCTCATGAATTACGTATTTTACATTGTTTTTTGATAGATATTTTTTTAAATTTTCTTCCATATTGAGTTGTTTTCTTTGATTAAAATATGAGCCGAACAATTTATATAATCTTTCTTTTAATTAGTATGATGAAAAAAATGATTAAAGATGGTGCAAAAATCGAGGAATATGACTTTCTTATAATTGGTGCTGGGGTTGCAGGATTAGCTGCTGCAATGTATGGGGCAAGATTGGGCTTGCGAACTATATGCTTTGGTGCCGCCCATGGCTTCGAATTGCCTATTGGTGGAGTGATTACTACCACCAATATTGTTGAGAATTATCCCGGTTTTATAAAATTATCAGGACAAGAGTTGGCTGACAAGATTAAAGAGCATGCTGAGTCTTATGAACTTGTCAAGATTGTGGAAGAAAAAGTGGAAAAGATAGAGAAGACAAATAAAGATTTTATAATTACTAGCGACAAGAAAAAATATGCGGCGAAAACATTATTATTTGCAACTGGCACTAAATGGAAAAAGCTGGATGTTCCTGGTTCAAAGGAATTTGAGAATAAAGGAGTAGCTTATTGCGCTTTATGCGACTCTCCTTTATTTAAAAATAAAATTGTTGCTGTGGTTGGTGGAAGTGACTCTGCAGCTAAAGACGCCCTTGTTTTGGCTGAACATGCTAAGAAAGTGTATATTATATATAGAAAAGAAAAAATTAGAGCTGAACCAGTTAATATGAAGAGGATAGAAAATAATAAAAAAATTGAAATTGTAAATAATTCAAATGTTATTGAAATTAAAGGAGATAAATCTGTAAAAAGCGTTATTTTGGATAAAGAGTTTAATGGAAACAAGGAATTGATACTTGATGGTGTTTTTGTAGCGATAGGACACGTGCCTCTTTCTGATTTAGCCAAGCAAATTGGTGTCAAAACAAATGATAAAGATGAAATAATTATAGATCATAAAACAGCTGGAACTAATGTGGGCGGTGTTTTTGCGGCAGGAGATG
>JBBTAG010000052.1:11889-14460 GCA_038044345.1 Nanobdellota archaeon | reverse complement strand
CTCCTTTACAAAGGTTCATAGTGGACGCTTATTCAATTAATTTGCCCCACCCTAAGATTATTTTGACTTATATATTGATAATCGATATTTATGGGGGATTAAAATTTTAGCATCTGAATACTACTTTACAACTTATCGGAATATCATTAAAAAACTGGTAAGTGGTAATCTTATACACGCTGACGAGACAAAAGTTAAATTAAAGACACACAGCGGTTATATTTGGGTTTTTACAAATATGGAAGAAGTGATATATCTTTATAAGCCAACCAGAGAGGCTGATTTTCTTCATGAATTTTTAAGATTGTTTAATGGAGTTTTAGTTACTGATTTTTACTCTGGATACGATTCATTAGAATGCCCTCAACAGAAATGTCTTGTGCATTTAATGAGAGATCTAAATGACTATTTATTAAAGAATCCATTCGATGAGGATATAAAAGAGATAGTCGTTGAATTTGGTAGCATACTAAAAAATATAATCTACACATTAGACAACAGGGGTTTAAAGAAAAGATATTTACATAAACACAAAAAAGGTGTTAATAGATTCTTTAGAAATCTAAAGAGAAAAGAATTCAGCTCCGAAACTGCTAATAAGATTAAAAAAAGACTAATAGATTATGAAAAAGAATTATTTTTATTCCTAGATTATGACAATATCCCTTGGAATAACAACAACGCAGAATATGCTATAAAATATTTTGCAGATTATAGACAATCGATAAATAAAGGATCTATAACTGAAAATGGATTACAAGCTTATCTTATTTTGTTAAGTATTTATATAACCTGCAAATATAAAGGTATAAACTTCTTAGATTTCTTATTATCCAAGGAAAAGGATATAGATGTGTTCATGGAAAAATGCAAAAACAAAAAGTATAGAAGCAAAATAAGACAATAATCTTTACTTAATCTTTACTTTAAGTCATTTGTTTAAAGTAAGAGCAGGATAATTTAAAGTAAAACTACTTGTTTTATACTCGATGAAACGAAAGGTTTAAATAATACTTTAATTTTACTTTAAGTATTAAGAACAAAGAACTTAAAGTAAAATGGATATAGAAAACCTGCTAAGAATCATAAAAGAAGGCGAGAGCATAGAAGTAGAATTTAAGCAATCTTTCCATAGTTTCCAAGATATTGCTAAGATTATTTGTGCATTTGCAAACACTCAAGGGGGGCTATTAATCCTTGGTGTAGATGATGGGGGAAAGATAGAAGGCATAAAGGAAAACTTAGATGTTGTTCAACAAAAGATTTCACAATCTAATTCTACAATTCAGCCTAACCCTCTTACAAATATTGAAATTCACACAATTGATAAAAAGAAATTGATTGCTATCATTGTTCATAAAGCAGACTCTTCAATATTTCATAGTGTTGGTGGTATAATTTACATAAGACTTGGAAGCACTATTCAAAAATTAGAAGGTCAAAGCATGGTAGAATTTTTAAGGAATAGACAAATTTTATTATTTGAAGAATCTATAGAGGGAACCCCTAAGATAGAAGATATAGACATCAATAAAATAAAATCATATTTGGAGACAAGAAACCAGAGTGATTACTTAAAATCACATTCATTAAAGGATTTTCTTTTAAGTAAAAAATTAGCCTCATTACAGCCAGATTTAAAAATAAAAAATATAGCATTATTATTCTTTGCCAAAGAACCTCAGTCTTTCTTCCCTTATGCACAGATAAAACTTGTTCGTTTTGATGGTAATGAACCTATAAAAGTTTTAGCTTACGAAGAAGCGAAAGGGAGTTTACCACAGATAATAGAGCAATCATTAAATTTTGTTAGAAGATTTATTGCTAAAGAGTTTATAATAAAAGAGATTAAAAGAAAAGAAGTCCCACTCTTGCCAGAAGATGTAGTAAGAGAAACTATAATTAATGCAGTAGCACATAGAGATTATTTTAACAAAAATGAAATCCAATTAAGTATATTTGATAATAGACTAGAAATAACAAATCCCGGAGGATTACCAGAGGGAATGACAAAAGAGCTTTTAGGAGCCTTATCAATACAACGAAATCCCATGATTTATCAATTCCTAAAGGATTATGGTTATATGGAAGGTATTGGTTCAGGAATATCTAAAATATTTAAATCAATGAAAGATGCAAATTTAGAAGCTCCCGAGTTTGCTTTAACAAAAGAATTCTTCAGAGTAGTATTAAGAATAGGAAAAGTGATTACTAAACATGGAGAAGAACTTAGTAAGAGACAACAAAAAGCATTAGAATTCTTAAAAAAGAATGAAAAAATAAAAGCTAAAGAATACTCTTCAATGAATAAGATATCTATTCCAACCGCTGTTAAAGATATTAAAGATTTAGAGAAAAAAGGCTATGTTAAGAAAGTTGGAAAATACAGAGGAGTCTATTATATTTTAGGAAAAGCTTAAATTTCTCAGTATACATTTAAATATCAGTAAGCTTTTATTTTCCAGTAGATAGAAAAAATGATTAATAAAACATCAAAATCAGGTTCGAAAGTTACTAATTCTAATCATTCAAAAGCTAACAGAATAACTAACATCCGAACTACCGACGACC
>JBBTAG010000052.1:0-11879 GCA_038044345.1 Nanobdellota archaeon | reverse complement strand
AAAACATCAAAATCAGGTTCGAAAGTTACCATTTCGTAGGATTTATTGAAAATATTATAATACTAACATTTATAAACTATATTGCAGTACAATAATAATGATAAGAGACATACTAATACTTCAAAAACGAGAATTAGACTTAAAATTGAAAGAAGAGTATATTGAAAGGCAAGGCATAAAATTAGATTTAAATAACTCATTAATCAAAGTCATAATTGGACCTCGAAGAGCAGGAAAATCTTTCTTCAGCTTGCATTTTCTAAAGAAAGAGGATTCATTTGGTTACATAAACTTCGATGACGAAAAGCTAATTGAAACTGAAAACTATGATGAACTTATTTCATCAATGAACACAGTGTATAAAAACCCTAAAAAACTTTTCTTAGATGAAATACAAAATCTTCCAAAATGGGAACTTTTTGTTAATCGTTTACAAAGACAAGGGTTTAATTTAGTTTTAACTGGAAGCAATTCCAATTTATTGAGCAAGGAATTAGCAACACATCTTACTGGCAGACATCTCCAGATAATTGTTCTACCATTCTCATTTAAGGAATATCTTGCCCTTGACAAGAAAGATTTAACATCTTATGAAATAAAAGAAAAATTAGCAGAATATCTTACTTACGGAGGATATCCAGAACCATTGATTAAAAAGATAAATTACAAGGACTATTTATCCACATTATTTAATTCAATAATATTCAAGGATATAATTAAGAGATATAACATTCGTTCTTCGCAAGCAATAGAAGATTTATCAATTTATTTATTGTCAAATTTATGCAACGAATATTCCTATAACTCTTTAAGCAAAATAGCAAAGATTAAGAGCAACCATACAATTGAAAAATATCTCAGATATTTAGAAGATTCCTTTATTTTCTTTAGTCTTAGCAGGTTTTCATATAAACTGAAGGAACAATTATCTTCAATTAAGAAAATCTACTGCATAGATAATGGATTTGTTCATGCAAAAGCATTTAATTCAAGTCAAAATTCAGGAAAATTATACGAAAATGCAGTATCCATAGAACTAAAGAAGCAAGAACTAAATGGCAAGATTAATTTTTATTATTGGAAAAATCAACAGCAAGAGGAAGTTGACTTTGTTATAAAAGAAGGAACAAAAATTAAGCAGTTAATTCAAGTATGTTTTGATATAACCGCTCCAGAAACCAAAAATAGAGAAATAAGAGCACTGATTAAAGCAGGCAAAGAACTGAAGTGTAATAATCTTTTGATAATAACTGAAAATACAGAGAAAGAAGAAAAAGTAGAATGGTTTGGGGATAAAGCAAACATAAAATACATTCCTTTTTGGAAATGGCTTTTAGAAAAAGCTGAGTAATATTCAAATTTCTCAGGCAACATTTATTAATCAGCGAATATTAATTCAGTAAATGCTAACAAAAAATAATAAATCAAAAGAGAGTAAAAAAGGTTCGGAAACTACCATTTCGCAGGATTAACCAAATGCACTATAATGCACAAATTCAAACACTTTTTTGCATTATAGATTATAAAATCAAAAGAGCTTAAACTTATATTCCATCCGCAATAGAAATTAAATGCCTCCTATCTCCATTAGCAATGAAAATGTTTATAATTGAGTATTTGAGCTTTCTTTATTATAGATATTTATTTATAAAGAGTTATTAACTGGCAAAGAAAGGTTTATAAATGTCAAAATCTAATAAAATCATGGAAAAAAACAAATTGAAAGAAGTTCTTCAAGATCAGCAGGAACTCTTTGGAAAGACGGATAACTTCATTGAAAGAGAAATTTCTATAACGGACTATATGAAAGGGAACGAAATAGTAATTATAACAGGCATTAGAAGATGTGGAAAAAGTTCGCTTTTGAAGATTATCTCAAAAAAATTAAAAGAAAGATTTGTTTATCTAAATTTTGATGATATACGACTTACAGATTTTAAAGTAGAAAATTTTGAGGACATAGAAGAGATAGTTTCGGAGATATATGGAATAAAAACAAATGCGATTTATCTCTTAGATGAAATTCAAAATGTTCCTTCTTGGGAAAGATGGGTAAATAATTTATATGCCAAGAAGATTAAAGTTTTTGTTACTGGCTCAAATTCAAGCCTTTTAAGTTCAGAGATTTCTACATTTCTAACTGGAAGAAATAAAGTCATTAAGCTATATCCTTTCTCTTTTAGAGAGTTTCTTTCAGTAAAAAAAATTAAAATAGATTATCAAACAACTAATGAAAGAAGAGCAATTTCTCAGGCATTTAATGATTACTTTGAAAAAGGTGGATTCCCATTAGTTATAATAAACGATGATTTAAGCCTTTCAAAACAATATTTTGAAGATATACTTAACAAAGATATCATAAAAAGGTATAATATAAAGAAAGTAAAAGAGCTTAAAGATTTAATTTTATACTTATTCTCTAATGTTAGCAAGACTTATTCTTACTCGACACTAAAGCAAGTTTCAAGCATAAAAAGTTTAAGCATGATAAATAATTACATTGAATATCTAAAAAATGTTTTTGTTGCATCCACCATAAATAAATTTGATTTTTCAGTTAAGAAACAAAGAGTTTCTTCATCTAAATTTTATGCATTAGATAATAGCTTCTTAAAAACAGTCGCTTTTAATTTTTCAGAAAATGCAGGAAAACGATTGGAAAATCTTGTTTTTATAGAATTAGTAAGACGGGGAGATGAAATCTATTATTATACTAAAAAGAACGAATGTGATTTTGTAATTAAAGAGGGACTTAAAATAAATAAAGCTATTCAAGTATGTTTAGTCTTAGATAATGCAGTAACCAAAAAAAGAGAGACTGATGGATTGATTGAAGCTCTGAAAGAATTTAATCTGGAGGAAGGTTTAATTTTAACTCTTGACAAAGAAGAAGAATTTGTTATAGGGAACAAAAAGATAATTATTAAACCAGTTTGGAAATGGCTATTAGAAAAAACTGAATAATTTTATAATTTTTCAGTATACATTTAAATATCGGTAGAGTTTGTTTTCAGTAAATGCTAATAAAAAAGCGTAAAAGAGGTTCGGAAACTACCATTTCTAACTCTTCAACATATAATAGAATAACTAATCTCCGAACTACCGACGACCAAATTCCCAAATCCAACGTTTCGCTCAAGGCGAATCCTGGCTGGGCTATTTTGTGATATCTTAATTATATTTAAATTTGAACACCGGAATCTTTTGGATTCTTGTTATGTTGATCCATATCTCCTTTCATTAAGCAGTCCCAGCAAGGTCTAATTGTTCCGTCCTTTTCTTGAATTCTCTTTGTGCCTTTGCATTTAGGGCATTTTTCTCCAAATTCCATAATTTTTTATTGTATAATGAGTATTAAAACTTTATTATGTCAAGAAACATTAGTTTCTTGAGCATCCAAAAAACTAGCGCTATTGCGCATAGTGTTTTTGATAAAATTGTATACAAAATATGTCAACAATCTATTTATACTCTTTCTTTGTTTAAAAAGGATGATTGTCACGGTTTCAGAGCTTATGAAAGAACACGAAGCAATTGAAAGAGAATTGATAGAATTGGATACTATAATTCATTCTTCAGTTGTTAATTATCCTAATCTGCTTCACGTACTAAAGAGATTAAAAGCAATATTGGATCCACATGAAGAGAAGGAAGAGCTTTTTTTTAATGCATTGCATAAGAAAGGGTTTACTATTCCAGTGAAAAAAATTACATTTGAACATGGAAAATTGAGGAGAGACCTTGGGATGCTGCTTAAGGTTTTACATTCTGGAAATGATGGTGAAATGCACACTGTTCTTTTCAAATATGGGAAAGATTTGACTGAAAATATAAGAAAGCACATGGCTGATGAAGATTGGATATTGTATGCATTGCCAAAACGTTCCTGATTTATGAGATGAAATGAAAAAATACTTTGTTTGACAAGATTTATAAACAAAAACCTGATTCTATAATTAGGCTCTCGTAGTCTAGTGGTCAAGGACTCGGCCCTCTCGTATTGTCGAGGTTTAAATCGTCGAGATAATAACCTCAGTCTGCTTACAGACAAGACACTTTTTATACAGGGCCCCAATTTTCTTGGGGCAATGGAGAACGGCCGCGACCCGGGTTCAAATCCCGGCGAGAGCATTTTGCCAAATATTCTTGGAAGTGAAAAAGAAAGATATTTAAATAAAACTTAAATACTTAAGACACTTGATAAAGAAGGTGTATAATGGAAGAAAAAAAAGAGGTTCAGGAGAAAATTATTTCTACAGGAAAAAATGGGAACAGTTCTGAAAAAGTGACTGAAGAGGAATTCTTTTCTGTTTTAAAGATGGTTGCTCCAGGAACTAATTTAAGGGCGGCTCTTGAAGCAGCGCTAAAGGGTGGAAGGGGAGCTTTAATGGTTGTTGATAATGATTCACTTCTGCCTTTAATTGACGGCGGTTTCAAAGTAAATTGCAGATTCACTCATCAAAGGGTTGCTGAATTGGCAAAAATGGATGGTGCAATGGTTTTGTCTAGAGATGCAAAGAGGATAGAGTACGCTAATATTTTGCTCACTCCGGATAGTAAGATAAAAACTTCTGAAACTGGGACCAGGCATAAAGCAGCAGAGAGAACGGCAAAACAAACTGGAGGATTAGCAATAGCAATATCAGAGAAAAAACATGACATAACATTATATTACAAAAATATAAGATATCCTATAAAATCAACGGAAGACATAAGAAGAAAAGTAAATGAGAACATTCAAATGCTGGAAAAACAAAGAGAATTGTTCGATTCATACACTGATAAGTTGAATAAGCTTGAGCTTAGAAACTATTATAGTGCAGAGCAAGCCATATTGGTGATACAAAAAGGAAGACTCATTCAAAAGATAGCAGAGGATTTGAGAAAATTCATTGTTGAGCTTGGTAGCGATGGTTTATTGCTTAAGACTAGATTAAAAGAGCTTATTTCAGGTGTTGATAAGGAGACTTTATTAGTGATAAAGGATTACACTAATACTGATGTTAAGAAAACAAAGAATCTTCTTGAATCTCTTTCTTATGATGAAATATTGGATGCAGAGAAGATATTGCGTGCTCTTGCATATGAGACTTTGAATCAGAAGAAAGTAATTCATGGGTGGAGGATTTTATCAAAGACTCTTCTTCCTGAACAAGACATTGCAAGCCTTATAAAATCAAAAGGCTCTCTTGGAGAAATTCTTCATTCTAGTGCAAGATCGTATTTTGATATCCTTGGCGAAGAAAAAGCTAATTTATTTAAAGAAGAAGTTGAAAAGATAAAGCTCAATCCTTGGCAGCTTCGTTAAATGAATTGTATAGGCTTCTAAATAGGTTTAAAAGTATATTAATAATTAAAATGTTGAGCGGGTAGAATCCCTTAACCCGGCCTACCTGCTCACTTTGATTTTTTAGAAATTTGATGTTGAAAATTTAAAGAATCAATTTGCCTTTTTGCCAGTCTTTTATGATTGTTATGGCTGTTTTGTTTTCTTCAACTTCTCCGCCTTTTTTTAAAAATCCGCGCTTCTTTCCAATTTCAAGAAATATGTCGTATGGATCTGTTAAGGGAACGATTTTTATTTTATATGATTCTTCAAGAGCTTTTTTGTTGCTTGATATGAACATCTCCAATATTTCAAGAGCGATTTTTATGGGATTTATTATTTTTTCAGGATGTTTACTTCCTAAGAGAACTAATTTTGAGCTTTTGTCTTCATATGGAATGACTCCAGGAGAATCTAATATTCTTAAACCGCCGGCATTTATCCATTGCACTCCTTTAGTTGTGTGCGGCATGTCTGCTACCAATGCGCGGGCTCTTCTGGCAAGAGCATTAATGATTGCACTTTTTCCAAGATTTGGATAACCTATGACTGCAATTCTTGGAGATTCTATTTTCAATCTCTTTGCTAGTATATGCAGATGGAGCCTTAATTTTCCAATGCCAAGATTTTTAGTGCCTGAAACGAAGAAGGAACCAGGATATTTTTCTCTTAATTCTTTGATTGTCTTTTCATTGACAAGATCAATTTTATTGAAAACCTGAAGGTATTCTTTATTTTTTTGAATCATCTTTCTTTCTAATTCTTTATTGCGCGAAAGCTCGGGCATTCTAGCATCTAGAACAAGCAGAAAAATGTCTGCGTTATCAATCAAATCTTCTACGATTGGCCAATATCCCATGCATTGAAAAGATGAAATAGCCTTAAAAAGCTTTATAAATCCTCATTTGCATAAAAAAATATGAAGAGATCATCAAGACGTTGGAAGAAGAAAGGACAGATGAGATGGAAATGGCAGAGAAAACGTATAAAAAAAGAAAAACGTAGAAGAAGACTGCATAGAATGAGATCAGCTTAAATAAATTCTTGAATTATTAATATCGTCGAATAAAATGGTTTTGACAACAACAATCTTTATAAAAACACTTTTCTCAGAAGAACTATGGGTCAGAATGACATATGGACAGAGAAATATCGTCCGATAAAATTTGAGGAGATGATGGGGCAGCAAGAAATAATAAAGAGAGTTAAATCACTTGTTCAGGCATTGAATATACCACATTTAATGTTTGCAGGTCCTGCTGGCACTGGTAAATCAACGCTGGCATTAATAATTGTTAAGGAGCTGTTCAAGGCGGGATGGAGAGAGAATTATCTTGAATTAAATGCTTCTGATGAGAGGGGAATTGATGTTGTTAGACAGAAGGTTAAGGATTTTGCCAGAACAAAAGCGATTGAGAATGTGCCATTTAAAGTTATTTTCTTGGATGAAGCTGATGCATTAACTAAGGAAGCCCAACAGGCTCTGCGTAGAACAATGGAAAATTTCAGCAATACTTGCAGATTTATAATGTCTTGTAATTATTCATCATCAATTATAGATCCTATTCAATCTCGTTGTGTTGTTTTCAGATTCAAACTTCTTGAGAAGAAGGATATTTCTGAAGTTATAAGAAAAATCGCTGAAAAAGAAAAATTAAAAATAAGTGACAATGCTTTGGAGACACTTTATGAAGCGAGTGAAGGTGATTGCAGAAGAGCAATTAATCTTTTGCAGGCAACTGCTTCAATCTCTCCTGACATAAATAGTGAGATGATAAATATGATATCTTCATCTTCTAAACCTTCAGGAATAAGGGTTGTTTTGGACTACTCTTTAGCAGGGGACTTTGTAAGCGCAAGAGATAAATTGCTTGATGTGATGCTTAAGGATTCTGTTTCTGGACAGGATATTATTAAGGCTATTCAAAAGGAGATATGGGGTTTGCAGATAGAGCCGGAAATTAAAGTTCGTCTTACAGAAAAAACAGGAGAAATTGAATTTAGAATGACTGAAGGTAGTGATGAATTTGTTCAATTGCAATCTTTAATCGCATCGTTTGTGCTTGCTGGTCAAGGCAAGCAGGTTTGATATATTTAAAAGAGGTGCAAAATGATAAAACAACATCAAAGTCTGGCTGAAAAATATAGAATTAGTAAATATATAGATATTATTAAACAGGATGCTGCTGTTGAAGAGATAAAGAAATTTATTAAAGAATTTCCAAAGAAAAAGGCAATGATTTTATATGGCCCTGCAGGAACTGGGAAGACATCACTTGCATTGGCTGCAGCAAGAGAAAATGAGCTTGAGGTTCTTGAGTTAAATTCATCTGATTTGCGTAATAGGGTAAAATTAGAAGCTATTTTGAAACCTGCTGCGGAGCAGAGAAGTCTGTTTAAGAAAGGTAAGATTTTATTGGTGGATGAAGTTGATGGGGTTACTGGGACGGATATTGGAGGAATATCTGAGATTATTAGATTGCTTGAATCAACAAAGTTTCCAATTATAATGACTTGCAATGATGTTTGGCAATCAAAACTTTCTCAGCTAAGGCAAAAGTGCAAAATAGTTGAAATGAAGACTCTTCAGACTGCGACAATCTTTGGAATTTTAAAGAAAATAGCTGAAAAAGAAGGTATGAGGAAGGAGGATGAATCTTTGCAAAAAATTGCAATAAAATCTCAAGGAGATATTAGAGCGGCATTGAATGATTTACAAAGTTATGCTTCTGGAGATGGCATTTCAGTGGATGTAAATGAAAAAAGAGATGTGGAAGATAATATTTTTAACATTATGAAAAAGATTTTCAAGGAAAGGCAGCCGTTTTTGGATATTTTTGATTCAACAAAACTGTCTTTGGATGAAATTCTTCTTTGGCTTGAAGAAAATATCCCGAAAGAGTATAAAAATGAGGCTCTCGCTAAAGCTTATTACGCTTTGGGCAATGCAGATATATTTCGTGGAAGGATATATAAGAATCAGTCGTGGAGATTTTTAGTTTATCAAAATATTTTTCAAAGTGCAGGGATTTCATTTGCGAAATCTGCTGTAATGCCGTCATCTTTTACCAGATATGAACCACCTAAAAGAATTTTGAAGATATGGTTAAACAATCAGAAGATGGAAAGAAAGAAGAGCATATCAAAAAAATATGCTAAAATGGTGCATTGTTCAACAAAAAGGGCGATGAGGGATTTTGCGATGATAAAATTAATTGTTAAGACACCGATTATTCAAAAGCAAATGAAGTTAAGCGAAGATGAAGTTGATTTTTTGAATAAGTAAAATATAAAAGCTCTATTGTATTTGAGAATTAATGAAAAAGGTTACAATAAGAAGTTTAAATGAGGAATTTGTAAAAGCTCTATTTTCTTCGGTTTCTTTTTGGATAAGTCTTCTATTTTATGTGATTGGGTTGATAGTATTTTCGTTTTTCCCCATTGTTGGAGGAATTATGATGTTTATATCTGCTTTGAGCATGCTCAATGCAGATTGGAAGGGAAGAAATAAAGTAGTAAAAAGATTGAGATGGGTTAGATGATTTAAATAATTTTTATTTTTTATTTTTTATGGCAGATTCGTAGAGTTCTTCAACCTTCTTCCAATTCACTACGTTCCACCAATCTTCAACATATGCCTTTCTATTCCACATATGTTTTAAATAGTAACTATGCTCCCAGATGTCCAATCCCAGCAGAGGAATTTTGTTTTCCATCAATGGAGAATCTTGATTTCCCGTTGAATAAATTTCCAGCTTTCTCCTGTTTAAAACCAACCACACCCAACCAGAACCGAATCTTCCTAGTGCAGAGGCTGTAAACTGTTCTTTGAATTTGTCAAGACTTCCAAATTCTTTTTCTATTGCAGAAATGATTTTTCCTTTGGCTTCTTGTTCTTTCTTTAGCAATTTCCAGAAGAATGAGTGATTGACATGTCCGCCACCATGGTTTTTTATTGCAGTTCTGATATCTTCTGGGACGTCGGCAGTGTTTTTTAATAATTCTTCAATTGGTTTGTCGGCGATTTCAGGATGTTTTGATAGAGCATCATTTAATTTGTCAACATATGCTTGATGGTGTTTAGTGTGATGAATTTCCATCGTCTTTGCATCTATAAACGGCTCTAAAGAGTCAAATGCATATGGTAGTTTTGGCAGAGTGTATTTCATTTTTTTATTAGTTGTTTTTGTGATTTAAATGTTGTGAAAGATAAGTTTTATTTTTCATCAGTTTTTTTCTTTTTATCGAAAAGAATGCCTATGCTTGAAGCTCCAGAGTTTTCATGCTGGCGTTCTTTGTTTTGAGGTTCTTGATTTTGTTGTGATTCGAGATCATTTTGCCGATTTTGAGGTTTTGCAATTTGTTTTGGCATTATCTCTTGTTTTAATGTCTCGGCAATTGTCTTACTTTCAGTATTTGAGCCAAATGTTGATGATGCATCTTTCATAAACCTAGTATCCTCTTGTGGAGAAGAGATGGTTATTGGCTCTAATTCGTAATCATCATCTTTAACTTTTTTCTTAAATAGTCTTGAAAAAAACCATTCTTTTTTTGGTTCTTCTTCGAAGACAGAAATTAATTTTGGTTTTGCTTTTAAATCTTGTTCTGCGACTGGGAATTTTTCTACTTCCTTTTCTTCCGGTTTGATTTCTGGCGTTATTTTTACTTCTGGCTGGATGGTTTCCGGCTTTATTGTTGTTGGAGCAGATTCTTTTATCTTTGCAGAAATAATTTCTTCTTTTAGGGATGTTATTATTTCTTTTGGTTCTTCTGGTTTGATTTCTTCTTTCTTTTCTTCTTCCTCTTCTTCAGGTTTGACTTCTTCAACTATTTGTTTAACTTCTTCTTTTGGAAGTTCCTTTTCAATAGGTGTTTCTTCTTCTGGTTTTACTTCTTGTTCTATATCTTCTTCTTTTTCTTCAATTGGTTTTTTCTTAAATATTGAAATAATTTTTGAAAATAATGAAGATTTTTTTTCAACAGTCGGTTCAAAGGAGAGTTCTTTCGTCTCTGTGTCTGGCTCTGGTTTCTGCTTTATTTCTATCTCGCGCTCTTTGACTATTGGCGGCGTTGGTAGAGGTTTCAGAATAGACGGAGCTTCTTTCTTTTGGACTTGCTTTTGTTTGACTTTTCTTCTTTTTTGATTTACTTCTTGAACTTGTGCTTCTTGAACAGGTTTTGGCTTTGGTTTATATCCTCTTTGTTTTAATGTTGCAATAAGTTCTTCATCAATAAATTGTTTTTTCTTTTTTCTCTTCTGAACTGAAGTAGAACTATGCTTCCTTCTTTTATGTTTTCTTTTTTCTTTCAGAGACTTCTTTTTCAGGAGTTTCTTCACCTTCTTTCCAAACATAAGTAGGGATGGGGGATATGATATTTAAATGTTGTTCATGCCCCTGCCGGGATTTGAACCCGGGTTTAGGCCGCGAAAGGGCCTCGTCCTTGACCACTAGACTACGGGGGCATAAGCAGAAGAAAAGAAAATTGCTTTTAAATCTTGCTATGGTTGTCGCAATAGTAAAGTAGAGAAAAGTATATTCTCACTATTTTTTGAAAACCAAAGGGTTAATAAACACCAAATATTCGTAATATTATGCAAGTGAATGATTTAATTTTCAAGGAATTGATTAAGAGGGGATATTCTCTCGAGGGTAAAACGAGGGTGTGGAATATTGCGGATTCTAAGCTGTGGTATATTACTCCTCCTCAAGCTCAGGGATTTCTCGACCTGGAAAAGGGGGAGTCATATAAAAAAGATGTAATAGCTAAGGAAATTAATCTTATAAACACTAATATTCTAGAAATTCTAAATAAAGTTCATAAAAAACCAGTAAATATAATTGATTTAGGGTGTGGTGATGGAAAAAAGGCGGTTATTTTTATTGAGAATCTCAAGGAAAATAAAATAAGGTTTAGATATTGTCCAGTTGATATAAGCAGCTATATGGTGGAGAAGGCACTTGATAGAATAAGGAAATTGAATGCAGGAGAGGTAGTCGAGTTTCAGTGGAATATCTCTGATTTTGAGAATTTGGAAAATGTGTCTCAATTGTTAAGACGAGATGAATATAAAAATAATTTATTTTTGTTGTTGGGCAACACGCTTGGAAATTTCGAGATTAATGAATTTCTTTATGAAATTAGAAGTGCTATGAAGGATGGAGATTTTCTGCTTATTGGTAATGGCCTTGATAATCTCAGGCATGAAGATATATCTCGGTCATATTACGACCCTACATTTGATGATTGGTTGGTAAAAATTCTTGTTCAGGTAGGTTTTGATAAATCTGATCTTGAATATGGGGTTAAATTCAAAAACTCAAGAGTGGAAATGTTTTATACTATTCTGAAGGATAAAAAAATAAGCTTTCAAGACAAGAATATATATTTTTCAAAGGGGGATCAAATATTGGTGTGCATTTCTTACAAATATAATGAATATGATTTCAGAAGATTTATGAAATTATATTTTGACGATGTCAAGGTTTATATTTCTAAAGACAAATCTTATGCTCTTGCTTTATGCAAGAAGTAATTAAATTTTTTGATTCAT
>JBBTAG010000051.1:0-2594 GCA_038044345.1 Nanobdellota archaeon | reverse complement strand
TATTATCTATTTAAATCTGTTTATTTCTTAGAATTATTTATTTGGGATGGAGCCGCATGAAGTTAGAGATTTATATAGGAGTAGTTCTTATGCTCATTATTTAGCAAGTCACTTAGTAAGAGCGAGAGAAGAAAAGGTTTTAGAATCTGCCGAATCTTTGAGAATTCGGGCAAGTCTTATTGAAAGATGGGTCTCTAAAGATGCAGGATTAAGAAGACGTTTTAGATAAATCTATCCAAATAACTCAGAAAAGGGAAGGGTTATTTGGATTTAATTTACTACTTTATTAGATAACTTTTGAGAAAGAATATTTAAATAGATACGACTATCACAACAACAATTGGCATCAGAATACAAATAAATTATTTTTACGGCAAGTCCCAAATCTGCTTTTATAAATTAAATCAGTTACAATATGATAAGGTAACCTTATTTTTGGAAGAACCGCGCCACAAGGTTGCGACTATTCATATCGAGGGAATGGTTCAAGCCTCTGGAACTCCATTGACTTACAAAAAAGTTTTATTATCAACAAATCAAGAACATCCATCATCTATAGGTCTCGGTGGTTCTTTAAATCATCCTTCAATCCTTAAAGAATTTGGGGGATTAGCTTCAAGCGTTCTTGCTCTTGAAAAAACTACTGAGTGATTTTTAAAAAACCAAGTTGTTTACCTCTGACTTTCCCCTTGTAGAAATATCTCTAAAAGTGGGAGGGTAGGTTATTTAAAAAAACCACCAGCTTTAAAAAACCCTTATTCCAGGATGTTATATGGTAAAATCTGAAGAACAGAAAAATGAAAGCAAAGAATTGGAAACTCTAAATATAGGCATTGTAGGACATATAGACCACGGCAAAACTACATTATTGCACAAAATATCCGGAAAATGGACAGACACGCATTCGGAAGAACTTAAGAGAGGAATTACAATAAAACTCGGCTATGCTGATATTATTTTATATAAAGATGAAAGAGGAAATTACAATAGAGAAAAGAAAGGCATTGCAGTGAGACATGTTTCATTTATTGATTCTCCAGGGCATGAAATGTTAATGGCTACAATGCTTTCAGGAGCAGCCATAATTGACGCTGCAATACTCGTAGTTGCGGCAAACGAGGGAATCAAACCGCAAACAAGAGAGCATTTAATGGCTCTGCAGGCTAAAAAGGTAAAAAGTCTTATAGTTATTCAAAATAAAATTGACCTTGTTGGTTTAGAGCAGGCAAAAAAGAATTACAATGAAATTAAATTGCTATTACAAGGAAAATATGATTCTGCTCCGATAATTCCAGTATCAGCTCAACAAGAAGTCAACATTTCTGAGATATACAAAGCAATAATGGAAATTCCAGTTCCGGACAGAAATGAATCAGGAAATCCGATATTTCTTATTGCCAGAACGTTCGATATCAATAAGCCGGGCACAGTGCCAGAAAATTTACACGGAGCCATATTAGGAGGAACATTAAAACAAGGAACATTAAAAGTTGGTGAAGAAATTGAGATCAAACCGGGCCGAGTGATAAAAGAAGCAAATCAATATCATTATAAGACTGTAAAAGCAAAAATTCTAAAACTGTTCAATGGTTCAAAAGAAGTTTCAGTTCTGACTCCAGGTGGCAGCGTATCCATTGAAACTTCCTTGGATATGTCTCTCGGAAAGTCGGATACTCTCGCCGGCTGCATTGCCTCGCTTCCGGACAAACTCCCAGAAATAACCCAAGCAGTAAAAATAAAATATTCTTTATTTCCAGAAGTATTCACTCAATCAGATTCTAAAAAAGTGGAACCAATAAAGCCAAGTGAGATGCTAATGTTAAGCATAAACACTGCAATGACCGTTGGCGTCGTAAAGAGAATGAACAAAGATCAGCTCGAATTTTCATTAAAAATTCCAATTGTTCCATGCAAAGGAGATAATCTTGGAATTGCAAGAAATATTAATAGTCACTGGCGCCTTATAGGCTATGGGGAGGTTTTGTAAAATGACAAATCTAAGCAATCAAACATTAAGGGAATTTTTAGAAGAAAAATTAAAGGTTAAGGCATTTCAAATAAAACCCAGCCCATTTTTTGGGACTGAAAGAAGTTTAAAAGAAGATTTCGTTTTTAATACTGAAGGATTCGTTCCGACCAAACTAATAGGAGACTTAATAATGGAATATCATGCTCTTCATGGTGTGCCATTTGTTAAGGAGATATCCAAAAATCCAATAGTAGAGGGACAACTTTATTTTAATAAACCGAACTCTTTGGTTGTTGTAAATCCCACCTTTGATATAAGAAGAGCAACGATAAGCGTTTTTGAGTTTGAAGGCATACGTTATTGATTAGCACAATCTTTTTAACTTCTCTTAATTCAAAATATTAATGGCAAATCAAGCAGCAATAGAAAAAAAAGATGGTCCATGCATTATCCTTGCAGGAGCAGGAACTGGAAAAACATACACAATTGTTGAAAAAATAAAGTATTTGATTGAAAATAAAATTTATTCCCCAGAGAAGATTGTCTGCATAACTTTTTCAAACGAAGCAGCAAACAATCTTATTTTAAGAATTGATAAAATTCTCGGTCAAAACGCAAGTAAACC
>JBBTAG010000050.1:0-6026 GCA_038044345.1 Nanobdellota archaeon | reverse complement strand
GTTATATTGAGAAAAAGGGCTTTTTATTCACTTTTTGCTTAAAATTGACCTTGCGACATCTACTAATCTGTTTGAATAACCCCATTCGTTGTCATACCAACCAGCGATACTTATAAGATTGCTGTTCATTGATGTTAAACCGGAATCAATAATACAGGAAGAGGGATTGTGAATAATGTCTGATGAAACAATTGGGTCTTCTGTGTATTGCAAAATGTCTCTATAATCACCCTGAGATTTTTTCTTGAATAATATATTCACATCTTTTGCCGACGCTGGAGGATATTCAACTTGGGCAATAACCGACGAAATTGAACCATCTACCACTGGTACTCTTAACGCATATCCATCGATTCTCCCTTTTAATTCTGGTATTGACTCAGCAACAGATATCGATGCGCCCGAGGTTGAGGGAACTATGTCTGCTGCAGCCGCCCTACCCCTGCGAAGATCTTTTCTATCAGCTCCATCGATTAACCTTTGAGTTGACGTATAGGCATGAGATGTAATAAAAAATGCGGTTTTCACCCTGTATGCGTCATGCAATATTTTTATCATTGGAGAAACACAATTGGTAGTACACGAACCTGCAGAAACTATCTTATGATTTGATGATAAAAGAGAATCATTAACTCCGGGAACAACGGTTATGTCATGATCTTTTGCTGGAGCTGATATAAGAACCTTGCTTGCACCTGCTTTAATATGCTTCATTGCTTCATGCCTTACTGTAAACATGCCTGTGCAATCAACAACAAGATTTATTTTTTCAGCTTTCCAAGGAAGTTTTTCGGGGTCTAATTCATTATAGACTCTAATTTTCTTATTTCCAAAAATTAAATTTTTATTGTCATGGGATATCTCTACTTTGGGTGATGGGTGAACAGAGTCATATTTCAAGGTATAAACAATGAAGTCAAGGTCTGCGGCATTGTTTATTACGAATTCCCAGGGTACTGATTTTTCCATACATGCCAGAAAGAATTGTTTGCCTATTCTGCCAAATCCGTTGATTGCCACTCTATGAATCTCTTCTCTTTTTAATTTTTTAGCAGTTTTGACCTTTTTACCCGCTTTTTTCATATTCATTCATTGAAAGAAATAGCAGATATATAAACTTTTGTTTTTCCGACGGTTTTTATGTATTAAACGAACTTTTCTCCTCAATATCCGATGGGTTAAATACTTCATTTTCCTTTTAAATGCATAATAAGGCTTTGAAAGGAGGTAAAACAATGGGTAAATTGGATAGGAATAAGGCTGGGCTTGCGTTAGGTTTGCTGTTTGGCTTGCTTCATTTAGGATGGGCAGTTTTAATTGCTCTTGGTTGGGCAGGACCTTTGATGGACTGGATTCTTGGGTTGCATTTCATAAAACTTTCGTATGCCTTGACAGCGTTTAATGCTGGAACTGCATTGGTCTTGATAACAGTTAGATTTGTTGTTGGCTATATTGGCGGATGGATATTAGCCTGCATTTGGAATTCTGTTAATAAGAAATGAACAGAGATTTAATTTTTTAAGTGAAGTAATATTTAATATTTTGCTACTTTTTATAGTAACAAAAATTGCAATAGTTTTAAATAATTGTTATTACTTGGCTTTTAATGGTTGAAATAATAGATAAAACTCCTGAGGAGATTGCTAGAGATGAAAGGGTTAGTAAATTAGTGGAGTTAACTAAGCATATATCTCCTCTTAATATGGGTGTTGTGTCCTCTGATGGACAGATAGAAGTTTTTTCCCTTGATAGTAAACGGATTTTACTTGTAAGACCTAATGAAAGAAATATTGAGATTTACTTTCCGGCTTATTTTGAATATGCTTTTCAATTAGCAAAGACTTTTCAAAGCGAAGGTGAGGGAGAATTTACTCTGAAAAGAAATTACAAAGTGCCAGAATCACAACTTTCTTAATAGATTGTTCTTTGCCCCAATATGGCCTAACACTGAAAGAGCCTCTTCGTGTCCACATTCAAGTGCGTAGTGCACATTTGCACTTTTCATTATGCCAAACAAAAACCCTGACGCAAAGGCATCCCCTGCCCCTGTTTTGTCAACAGGATTTACAGGGTTAACTTTTTTTGTATAAATTTTGATAGAGTCTGATGCGTATATGTACCCTGATCCTGATGTGATGGCAACAATGGCATTTGTATAGTTATACATTGAGTGAAAAATGTCATGAATTTTTTTCTTACCTGTTAAAACTTGGGCTTCTTCGCGATTAAGGATAATTGCGTCTGCAATAGAAAGCACATTTGCCAATCTATCTAAACCAAGTTTGGCCAAATATAAACTTAAGTTTAAAGCAATTTTTGAGCCTTTTTTCTTCGCAAGATGTATTATTTTCTCAGAAGTTTCGAGACTTTGGCCAAGCATTGAAGAAACATAGAACCATTTTGCATTTATCTTTTGCAAATTTATATCATTTATTTGAAGAAAATTATTGACTCCTTTGTATGCAAGAATTGTTCTATCTTTTGCACCTGGGAGAACAATTGACAATCCGGTATTGCCTTCCTTAATTTTTCCTAAAAAAATCACTTTTTCTTTTTTTAATTCGTTTAAAACATACTGACCATTCGGATCTTTGCCTAAAACGCAAATGCATCCAGTTTTTAGTCCTAAACGAGAAAAAGCAACGGCAGTATTTGTTCCCCCCCCACCGGTTGTTATTTCAAGATCTTCGATAATTAACTTATCACCTAAATGATAGGCGATGTCTGTATGTTGAAAGTGTTTTCTTATTTCTGGTCTTTGTTTTGTTTTTACAAAGATATCTATATTCGCACTGCCGAGAGTTATTATGTCATACATTTTATTTCACAAGATTTATTGATTTGCCTTTTGAAAAGGAAATAATGTTTTCTATTGTGATATCTATTATTCTTCTTACAGCTTCTTCAGAATAGAATGCAATATGCGGAGTGAAAACAACTTTTTCATTTTTTATTATTCTATGATCTAAAGCTAATTGAGAAATTGTTTTTATGTTCAATGTCTTCGGATGATGCAAAAGCTCCTTTTCTTCTTTAATAAATTCCTCTCCTTCAATAACGTCTATGCCGAGACCAGACAATTTTCCCTTATTTAACGCATAAAGTAATGAATCTGTGTCAACAATTGCTCCTCTCGAAGTATTGATTAAGACCGCTCCAGGTTTCATCATTTTTAATGTCTTAGAATTAATTAAGTGGTGATTTTCAGCGCAATAAGGCACATGTAGTGTAACAATGTCTGATTTTTTTAGCAAAGCGGGCAATGAAACGTACTTAAAATTAAATTTATTTGCGAAGGCTTTATCTGGATGATGGTCATTTGCTATAACGTCCATTTGAAAACCGCTGGCTATCTGGATAACATTTCTTCCTATTCTTCCGGTACCAACAACACCGAGAATTTTTCCTTTTAAATCAAATCCTTTCAACCCCTCAATTTGGTGATTTTCATTTAAATTACGCAGATATGCCTTATGTATATTCCTTGATAGAGATAAAAGCAGGGCGAAAGTGTGCTCGGCAACTGAATTATCTCCATAATGGGGAGCAGTTGAAACTTTAATGCCTACTTTTTTGCATGCATTTAAGTCAATATGATCAAATCCCATGGATCTTGTTGTGAGATATTTTAATTTTGGCAACTTTGATAAAATATCTTTATTTATCTTTGAATAAATGAATATTGATATGCATTGGCAATCCTTTATATCTGGAATATTTTCTGGTGTTAATGGTTTTGAAAAAAATTTTAAATTATGAGTTTTCAATTCTTTTTTTAAGATTGGTATCTCCCAGTCTTGTATCTCGAAAAATGCAATGTTCATTTTATCTCTTTTTTGTACTTTAATTAAGAAAAAGATGTATAAAAATGTATCCTTGAATACATAAAAAGTTAAATATCATTCTAAAACAGATTTAATATGAGCTACATAGTTGAACTTGTTATACTTCCAAAGAAAGATATTTTAGACCCGCAAGGCAATGCAGTTGGTGATGCATTGCGTAAAATTGGTTATGATACTAATAGAATAAGAGTTGGTAAATATATGAAATATAATAGCAATAAAGAAAATGAAGAGGAAGTCAGAGCAGAGGTGAATGATATAACAAAAGCTTTGATTTCTAGAGGAATAATAGAGTTTAATACCCAAACTTGTCAAATTCATTCTCTAACAAAGCTTGAAGACAAATTTGCATCTTGAATACATTTATAAAAATCTGCTGAAAAAGAAAGGTTTAAATAATGTTTAAACAATGTTTAAACATGAAATATGAACAGGTTTTACAGGTTAGAAAATGGGGAAATAGCGCCGGCGTATTGTTACCTAAAGAATTGATGAATATGCAAGTAAAAGTTTTACTTATAGACAGAACTGGTGAGATAAAAAAAGATGTTTTGAACATTTTGTCTGATTATCTAAATGATATAATTGGAATTTATCTTGTTGGAAGTTATGCAAGAAGAGAACAAAATGCTGATTCAGATATTGATATAATTGCTATATCTGGCAAAACGAGTAAGAAAATTTCATCAGGCAGATATAATATAGAGATTTATCAAATTAATAATGTTGAAAATGCTCTTGAAAGCAACCCTATAATGATCCTGCCAAGGCTCATGGAAGCAAAATCTATATTAAATCTTCCTTTACTAAATGAACTAAGAATGACTAAAATAAATAAGAATCAGTTTAAAGATTACCTGTTTGCCTGCAAAAGAGTACTAAAAATTAGCAGAGATTTTATGAGGCTTGATCAGGAAATAGGATATAAAAAGTTAGATCCGAAGGGTGTTATTTATCCATTAGTTCTCAGACTTAGAGGTATTTATTTAATAGAAATCCTATTAAAAAACCTAACATATCAAAAGAAAAGTTTTCTTAATTGGATTTCTACTGGCGCGGAAATTTCCCTAGGAGAAACTGAAAATATCTATAACATCTATTGCAAGGAAAAAGATGGTAAAGTTGTTAAAGACACTATCTCTTATGAAATAGGATTTAAGCTTGTGAAATTTATGGAAAGAGAGATAAAACAATATGAAAAGAGAGAAAAGGCTTAAGAAAGGCATTGAATCGATGGAGAAACAAATAGAAAAACATATTTTGAAAAAAGAAAAAGCTTTGTCAGATAACAAAATTGAATTAGCCGATTATTTTGATGGTGAAATTGAGAGTATGGAGAAGAGGAAAAAAGATAGATTAACAAAAGTGCATAGGAAAGATGACAATTATAATGAAAAAGAAGATGGGAAAAATGGGTAAAAATATGCTTATTGCCGCTTTTCCTGAAGTCGGTGCAATTGGAAAGAAAGTTGCACATGCTCTGAAAGCTGAATATACTAAAATTTATGTAAAGGATTTCCCGGATTCTGAATTTCATCTTAAACTGAAGAGAAATCCTAAAGGAAAAACTGTTGTAATAATTAATTCTATAACAAAAGATCCTGATGAAAAAATTGTTGAGACTGTTTTAGCTGAAGGGATTGCTAGGGATTACAAAGCTAAAAAGGTTATTTTGGTTGCAACTTATTTGCCATATATGAGGCAAGATACGCATTTTATGAATTATGATAGTTTTTCTGCAAAACATATGCTTGAAATTTTTGCTGGTTTCGACAAAATAATTGCAGTTGACCCGCATTTGCATAGGATAAAGAAAATGCATTATTTATCTCATAAGGCAGAAAGCATAACTGCTGATGGTGTTGTTGCTGATTATATTAAAAAAAATTTCAGAAGAGAGTTTGAAATTATCGGGCCTGATGAAGAAAGCAGGCAATGGAGTGTCAGAATCGCTCATATGTTAAAGAAAAAGGTTTTCATATTGCAAAAAGAGAGGATAGGAGATAAAAAGATAAGACAGAAAGTTGCTAAATTAGGCTCTGGAAAGGACTACATTATTATTGATGACATAATAAGCACCGGACATACATTAGTTGGTGCTTTAAAGATGGCTAAATCTCAGGGTGCAAAGAAGCTAACTTGTATTGGAATTCATGGTTTGCTTGTTGATAATTGTGATAA
>JBBTAG010000049.1:0-1124 GCA_038044345.1 Nanobdellota archaeon | reverse complement strand
AGGAGGATTAAAATGTTTGAAGAGCTATTTATAAACAAAAGTAAGCAAGTCTAGTCTTAAAATAATTAACTAAATTAGAATCATCCTGGTGGACAATATCGAAATCAAAAAACAAACCCTTTTTCTGGACCCGATTTGGGCCCTTTATTTTTTATTTAAATCTGGGCTTGCAGCTTTAATCACTTCCTTTGCCTTTTGGACCTGCTTCACAATCGTCTCTACTCCGGTGTTCAATCCATCAAAAAATGTTTTGAAGGGACGCGGTTCATTGACATTCTTTAAATCTTTAATGGATTTTTTTGCCGCCCTCTTTCCTTTTTCAAGGGCTTTTTTGGCTTTTTTATAATCTAAAAGAGTTACATCTTCCAAGTCAACATCTATTATAAAATCTGCTTTGCCTGCTTGAAGGTCTGCTTTTGAAGTTTCAGAGCTGATAACGTTTAATGAACGCATAGTGCTTTCTAGCATGGAAGGAAGTTTTTTTTTGCTTTTTCTGACTGTCGCTTTTTCATTATAAATCGGAGCTCTTTCTTTGGCTATATTGACGTTTACAGCGATTATTATGTCTGCTCCAACTTTTTTCAATATCTCTGTTGGAATCGGGTCAACAAGGCCCGCGTCGACTAATATCTTGTTATTGTTTTCCACAGGGATGAACATTCCTGGGATTGATATGCTTGCTCTTACCGCTTTTGAAACATCGCCTTTGCTAAAAATTATCTCTCTTTTTTTGTCAATATCGAAAGCAGTGATAAATAATGGTATTTTCAAATCTTTGAAATCTATATTATTTAGCTTTTTTTCTAAGTATTCTTCTATTTTGTTTCCTTTTATCAGGCCATATTTTGATAAAGTATAATCTATAAGTTTTCCAATATCTTCGTCAAGAACATCTTTTTCCAGTTTTTTAGCGTTTGGTTGTGCGGCATACATTGCTCCTATCAAAGCACCGATGCTTGTCCCGGAAATGAAGTCAATTGGTATATTGTAATCTTCCAAGACACGCAAGACTCCTACATGCGCAATACCCTTGATGCCCCCTCCGCTCAAGGCAAGACCTATTTTTTTTCTTTCTAACATTATTTTGGAAGAAAGAAGAAGTTTATAAATTATATGATTGTGTT
>JBBTAG010000048.1:0-11852 GCA_038044345.1 Nanobdellota archaeon | reverse complement strand
TTATTATCTATTTAAACTTGTTTATTTCTTAGAATTTTTTATATGGGATGTAGCCTCTCTCAACGCAAGTTATTTAAACCCTCATCATCAACTATTTTTCATGAACAAAGGAAGAAAAATTTCAGGCGGAAAATATCACTCAAACAGAAAAAAGAAGCTCTACGAAAGACGAGGTCAAGAAAAACATGTTCTCTTAGGCGAGACTAAAAGAAAAATAATGAGAATTAAAGGCGGAAACACTAAAGTTGTTTTATTAAAAGCAAACTTTGCAAACGTTTGCGTGAATGGAAAAGTAGAAAAAGCCGAAATAAAAAATGTCATAGAGACTCCACAAAACAAATTCTTTGCCAGACAAAATAGATTAATGAAAGGTGCAATAGTTGACACCTCCCTAGGCAAAGCAAGAATAACAAATCGTCCAACCCAAGAAGGATGCATTAACGCTATTTTAATTGCAAAATAAATAATTAAAATGCAAAATTAATCGACGATAAATTTTCTATCAATAGAAAGATTTAAATACTCAACTCACAACAAGCCTTTTAAACCTTTCCATAAAAATCCTCTATTAAAATGACATATGTTAAAAGATGCCCAGAATGCGGTTCCGTAAACCTTACCTATGATGATCAAAAAGGTGAAATAATTTGTAATGAATGCGGCTTGATTGTTGAAGAAAAAATGGTTGATACAGGCCAAGATGCTGGCGGTCAATTTGATAAATCTGATAAAAAAGGCCGTGGAGGAGCTCCAATGTCCATTCAAAAATTCGACAAAGGACTTACAACCAATGTCGGAGAACTCTCAGATATATATAGATTAGAAGCCGGCTCAACCAGAAAGTTCTTAAGATTGAAAAAATGGCAAGAAAGAGTTTCCACATCCATTGAAAGAAACCTAAGACTTGCTATGGCAGAGCTGCGAAGAGTCTCTTCATTCTTAAGTCTTCCATCAGTTGTTAGAGATGAATCTTCTCGTGTCTACAATTTCGTTCTTCAACGTGGTCTTGTAAGAGGCAGGTCAATGGAATCAGTTATCGCCGCATGCATATACGCTGCCTGCAGATCATATAACATTCCAAGAACATTAGATGAAATTGCCTCAGCATCCGATGTAGAAAGAAAAGAAATTGGACGCACATATAGATTTATTGTAAGAAAATTGAAAATTAAAGTAACTCCAAGCTCTCCAAAAGACTATATCTCGAGATTTTCTTCAATCCTTCATCTATCACCTAAAGCACAAAACGAAGCACTTAAAATATTAAAAAAAGCTGACATTTCTGAATTAACTTCTGGCAGAGGACCCGCAGGTGTCGCAGCCGCAGCATTATATGTTGCAGCTTTAATGAATGATGAGAAAAAGACTCAAAGGGAAGTTGCCGATGTTGCCGGAATAACAGAAGTTACAATAAGAAATCGTTATAAAGAATTAATAGATCAATTAAAGCTTGAAGACAAATTAAAAGCGAAAGTTGCTGCAGCAGAAAAAGCCGCGAGTAAATAATTCTACAAGCAAGTTTTGCAGCGCTACTTGCATTAACAAACCTTAAATAACCATTTTAACATTTTATATAATGAAAGCCCTCGTTGTGTACAAAAACAAAAAGGAAAGAACTGAAATACATACAAATAAACTAATTGAAAAATATTTTAACGTCGCATACACGGGGAGAAATCATGTAACTAAAAAACACACCTCGAACGCTGATCTAATAATTACTCTTGGTGGTGACGGCACAGTTCTATCAGCATCCCATTATTTAATAAATAAGCCCATATTAACAGTTAATTCATCCCCAAATACAAGCGAAGGCGTTTTAACAAAGATAAATATCACACAATTAGAACAAAAATTAAAAGAAATTCAATCAAACAATTTTAAAACGGAAAAATTAGAACGCATTGAAGTATCAATAAACAACAAAAGTATAGATCTTCTGTCATTAAATGAAGTCTTTATTGCCAATGAAAAAGCATACCGCACATCAAAATATAAAATAAAATTCAAAAATATTGAAGAGGAGCATCGTTCCTCTGGATTGATATTTTCAACAGGCACGGGTTCAACAGCCTGGTTTAAATCCTCCCATGGAGAGCCATTCAGTCCGCAATCTAAATTCATTAAAATGATTGTCCGTGAACCATACATAGGAAGAATAAAAAAATTCTCTTTATTGAACGCACAAATAGACGAAGACGAAGAATTCGAAGTCACCCCCTTAGTCCCTTCAGTTCTAGCCATAGACTCAATAAAGGAAATAAAACTAAAAAAGAATGATAAAGTAAAAATAAAGATTTCAAAGCATCCCTTGATAAGAATAATCTAATATCATAAATCTAAAGCTTTAAAATATCATTATTGTCAATATCCACATGCGGGGATGCCGGAGTGGTCAAACGGGCTGCGTTTAGGCCGCAGTAGCTTAGTGCTTGCGCAGGTTCGAATCCTGTTCCCCGCATAAAAATTTATTATTTTACTCAGAAATTGATGAAATTATTTTTGTACCTTCTATTGTCGCACCATTGAGATACTTAAAATTCTGTGAGGCATATTTCCTATAATTTTCATTTGCAGACGTATAAGCGCTATTATATAAATCTTCAAAAATTGTTATTTTGTATTTACCACTTTGGACATCTTTCTTGACCATGCCGATAGGCGTAAGTATTGCATTGAAGGATGATGTTTGCATCTGAATTTGAAAACGTGTATCATCCGTAGTAGCAACATCTACTAAATACCAGCTAATTTTTTCTCCGTTGAGATATATATTAACACTATGTGCTGGGGCAGATGCATCTCTCTTTGTATTGAATAAAATATCCATATTCTCGCCAATCGTGTACTGTATAAGATTAGCAGACAACGTACCTGCTGTCTGTAAAGCTTTTTTACTAATTAAAAGATTATACACATATTGCATATTTTCTTCTAAGTTAAACAATCCGTTTCCATTAATTTCAATATATTCATCCTTAGTTAAAATAATGTTATTTAGAATACTATCGCCGTATAATTCATCAATAAACTGCTTATTATCTGAATAACTCCCGCTTCTCTTTTTAACTTCTATAATTGCACTATCTAAAGTATATCTTTCCTTGGCAACATCTATAAATTTCTTTAGAGAGGAATACTGCAAACCATTTATTTTTGTTAATTGGGTTTTTAAATCATCCGATAGAGAAATTATTTTCCCACTAGAAATGGCAGAATTTATTGCAGCCTGACTTACAGCCAAAGCACCATCAACAGCATAAGTGCCTATCGTTATAGGTTCTGTGCCAGCAAATTTACTATCCTTGGCTTGAACCGCTGATAAAATTATATTCTTCTCAAAAAGATATATTGGCAAAACTTTTCCACCAAGAGAAATATACTCCGCTTCTTTTTGCTCACCATCAACAATCACCTGGCCTTTTTCTAATCCATATAATGTGGAAAACTCAGTAGGCCTATCTTGTGAATTGATAATGACATTTCCATTTTGGTCGGTTGAATTTGTCAAATTATTATCCTGACCAGTAATTGGAACAGGAGTTATCCCAAATTTGGCACTATCGTCTTTAGGTTTAGGCTGGCTATTCCAATAAGCTATAGCAATCAATTCTTTCAATCTGCCTTTAAGGAATAAAATTTCAGCCTTATATGCATTAAGAAGGAACAATTTATCAAGTTGAGGCCCAAACAAATTATCTGCCTCCGAAAGATTTCCTGCAACTCCTGCCTTGGTTTCATCAACACTTTTATCCTTCAAACTGCTCTGTGCATTCTTAACATTCGTTCTAAACTGATTAATGGCTATAGTTGCTTGTTCATCCGTCAATATTTTTCCAGCATTAGCCAAAGCAGCTTTCTGTACTCTCTCCAACTCACTAAGAGTTGCATTCTTAACACCAACATTCTCCAGAGTAATGGCGGCATCAACACTTTTTTTGTCAAGCCAGCATCTTATCTTTTCATTATCACAATATCCGACATCAGTATACCTCAATGGTTCTGTCGAACTTCCTGGATTATTGGTAGCACAAATTCTTGTAATTCCCCTCTTATAATCTTGTGGTATTGCGACTTCTTCAATTGCCGCTTGTGGATTAGTATTTGCTAACAAAGCGCCCAAATTATCTGCACTCGTCTCTCCGCTAATGCATCCTTTCTCTGAAGTTATACCTGTTGTTGCAATCTGATTTGCAACATACGAATCCCTCAATTGGTTTACAGCAAATGATGTTGAAACTTGCTTGAATCCGCACTTCTCCTCACCATTTACATCAACACATAATTCCGAATATCCAGCAGGAGCGGTAAAGTCTTTAGCTATATCTTTATAATTTCCTCTTTGAATATATCCTGCATCAACCTGCCATATTGGAGAAGTGTAATAATAACTATTCTGAGGGCTTGATTTCAAATAAACTCTGTAATAAACTCCAGAATCTTTTCCTCCATATATGTGATAATAAACCTTATACTGATTAGTCGCCGGTATTGTAGCAGTCGTATATGGAGTTGAACTAAACCACGCACTAAACTGCGGTGGCGAATCAGGTTCAATCAAACTCTTGAATGCATTCGGCGCCTTAGCAGAAATATATGCTTTACAGAATGTCCCTCCAGCTTCTTCAATAGACCTAAGCTGGAAAGCTTTCAATGAATTCACTGCATAAACATTTGTGAAATAATCAACCGCCTTTTGAGTATTCTGCCATGCACCCATCACAGTCAAATACTCTCCACCGCCTCTGCTTCCCTGACTTCCACCATGATATGCCCACTCAACCATTTTAGGTAGCAAAATATTTGCAATAGGCGCCACCTGTCTCCAAAAGAACTCACATGTGTAAATTGAAGTAACTTGATCGCATATTCCAGTCATCTGTCCAGTGTCTAAACTTGTCTGCAAACAATCCCTGTGCGCCTTCAACACAGATAAGAAACTATCTATTCCAGCATGAATTCCAGTCAAACACACAGGAATATAAACATCTCCTCCAAAACCTTTAAAGTTAGGCAAACACAAAGCAACACTTCCAATTATTCCAGTATCAATGACATTTGAAACAGGATATTTTCCTCCAAAGTTACATCTTGAACTAGGGCATATAACTGGATCACAAACATTAAACAATACATTACAATCACTAGGACTCATAAAGTCCTGACACTGCGTTGTCGGAGTATTCAATGCGGGTTTTCCTCTGACAATTGTATTTCCTTCAATTTTAACAGCGCTTCTTCCATCTCCAAATTGATTAGCCGCATCAGTCAAAGCCATTGTCGCCCTTCCAGTTAATGACTGAGCATCCCTATCACTCAACCCAGCAAACTTATTAGTCGGCTGTCCAGTATTCAAATTAATTAATTGACAAATATCATCTCCTCCACCTTCTTCAGATTGTTCAATTCCATTTGCTCCAACATTGCAAAGCCAGAAACTTGAAACTCTTCCAGACGCGTCAAAAGCACCAATTCCCCCCATTGTCGGCAATGTCTGTTTAGTCACAGCATACCATCCTTTATTCAAATCAAAAGGCACAACAGCAGGCATTCCCTTATACGGCTCAGTTTCATAATATCTTACCTGTGGATTTTTATAATGATTATTATAACTCACCTGATCATATGACGCAATGTCTTTTATCTGGAATGCATTACTGAATTGCCCAATAAATTCAGAATTTTTAACCCCATCATTAATTGGTTTACCATCTCCATCAACCATAACTAACTCATTAATAACATATTTATTATCAACTTTATTCAATCCTGCAATATATGTTCCTTTCGGAATTGTAAAGGTGCTCTTTCCACTAGTAATCAACTTGTTGCTTCCAACAACAAAAGTAGTACTATACTTGCTGTCAGGATTTGTAAACCCGACTTTATCTTTAATTGCTACTGCAGAAACAACATCTGAGTACATTGTTTGTTCACCTTTAGCTCCTAACATATTTGCTTTTGCATATCCGAGTTGAGACATTGAATTTGCCTTCAACAACTCTTCATAACCCTGTTTATTCTCAGTTATTCTTCTTGCAGTTTCAGTCAATGCACTTTCACTATTCTTTACCAAAGATTCTGAACCTCCACTTTGTTTAGTGAGAATATTCAAATGAATAGCCTTCAATTGGTCATAAGTATACGTTCCATTTTCATACCCCATTCCAGGTTTATCAGGATTCAACAATTGCTCAACAGTCTTCGTGGTTCCATCAGGCAATTTGATAATTTCATTTTTAGTTGAAGAATCTTTTCTTAAAAATGAGGCATATGCTTCAGCAGCCTTGCTCCTATCAATCGTAGCACTCGTCCCCAAAAATCCGGATGAACTTTTATGTGGACTCTCAATCTCTTTCAACTTATTATTTACTTTCTCTATATTTTCAGCTCTGACAGTAACATCCCTTTCAATTGCATCTCTTTCTCCATACAGACAAGCATCCATTGTCTTATACCCCTTCGTCCCAGAAGAAATCATCTCCTTGCATTTTGCATCCCATCCGCCTGCACCTTTCATAACCATTTGTCTAGCAATTCCTTTCCCACTCATTCCTTCAATAAATGTCTTAGCAGTCAAAACAGCAGAAGTTGCAAAACAAGCGGCTTTTAATCCAGAAACAGTTTTCCCAAGTTTATCATTAATATTTTCCCATTTCTCTATTGAATCATTTACGCTCTTAATCATATCTTTAGTTTTATCAGGACTAAGTTTAATCGCTCTTTTTTCAATTCCCACACCTATTGTAAGGTTCACTTCGTTCTGAACATTTTGCGCTCCAGAATCTAATCTAACTCTCGCCAACTGCTTCATATCAATCTGTTGTAAATTAACAGCCTGTCCACAGATTGTCTGCATTGTTTGTCCCGGCTGCGTCGTTCGTCCCAACTGCCCCAATTGTGCCAACTTAAATGTAAATGTCTTTCCGCTACTATCTATAACTTCTTTACCATTGACAGTCTGCACACAATAAGCAGTCATTCTTGCTTCATCAGCACTCAAATAAGTCAAACTCATTTTTCCAAGAGCACCAATCTTTTTATCTTGGCTAAACAACGAAAGGTCAGTTACTTCTCCCTTATTTATCCAAACAAGATTAGGATTATTTCCAATCGTAAATGCGGCTCTAGCCTTTTCCTTAGGATCAGTCAGTGCAATAAGTCTAATACTTCTATACTTATTGTCAACATACACCACATTTGATGAAGCAGCAGAGTCAATTTTATACAAATCCTGCAATCTACTTCTGTACCCATTCACATTAGTAGAATCTGGATACAACTGAATAAACTTATTTATCAATTCAATTTCAGTTGCAGATTTTTTATAAGTCTTTGCAAGTTCAATCGCTGCACCTAAAGCCAACCCCCCAAATGTTTGCACAGAAGTTAAATCTTTCTGCTTTTCAACAGGATATTTATCTGCAACTTCTAAATAAGCATCAATAGAAGCTTTGAAAGCATCATCCATCTCTTTAGAATATTGTTTATCTTTAACATCGGCCAATAATTGTATTTCTTTACTTGAAACAATTAGAGCATCACTGGGGTCTATCTTAGATATCAAGTGATACAAATCACTTTCAGCAACAATATCATCAATAACATATTCCTTTCCATTATATAAAACACCATCATCTAACTTAAATGTGATAGTAGTGTCTGGACTTGTTTTCAAAGGCTGTCTGTTCAAAAGAATTCTTCCTCCGGATGGACAGCTAATACTCACATTTCCAAAAGAATCTCCACCGCTGATTGAATTATTATTTATAATTATATCATTAACTGTGCATTTTCCATTTATTATTTTGCTTCCTCTGTAAACTTCAATCACATCTCCATCTATTTCCAAACGTGCCTCCCTTTCAGCAGAAACAAACTCATCATATGTAACTTCCAATTTAGCCTGGCAATAAAACCCTGGCAAATACAATTCTCTGGAAGGTTTTCCCTTTTCAGCTCGAATAGTTGAAATTTTTCTGTCACCCTGGTAAATAGAAACATCTACAAAGTTAGCATCCGCTCTTTCCAATCTTATTGAATATCTTCCATTCCAAAAACTCTGTTTATTTTTTTCAAGTTGCCACTCTTCATCACTCACTTGTTCTAAAATAAACTCTGCTCTGCCAATGCCAAGAGCATTTCCAGATTCATATCTTATCTGCCCAGACAAAGTAACATTTACAAAGTCAGGCAATGAGCTCTCATTTCTATTTTGTTTTAATATTAAAACTGCATAACCAACATTATTTATTATCGGACTTCCCAACAATCTATCTCTTGTCCTAAGTGCCGCCCTGGCAGGATGAAATCCTGCCCCAACAACTCCTGTTGAAGCCTTAGTTGTAAATCTTATAGTATCAATCTGTTCAATATCGATCAATGGATTAAGCTTAATAGCGTCTATTTGGCAAAACACTGGAACATTTTGTTCAGCCAGTAAATCGCTCCTAACCACTGCTGGTTGACATCCAGCAATAGTTGGCTGCAAAATCAAATCTTGTCTCCCCACACATGACTCTGCATCATTTAACATAGGCCAATATGTGCTCAAATCTGAAGAAGTGTAGTAAGTCTGATAAGAAGTTTGATAATTCACAGGATTTACATAACTCGTACTATGACTTGCTCCAGAAAAACTCTGAGTACTCCCATAATCTATTGCACTAACAAAAGACATAATTAAAAATACAAAAAACGAAAATACTGCAAATGCCAAATATTTTTTACATAATACTTTGTTCAACTTCAACTCCTGTTTGATCAAACGCTTCATAATTATATTGCAATTCATCTACACTGGTTGGAGTTCTAAATTCACCAACCTTTATTTTTAATTCTCCTTTTGTCAAACTATCAGCAAACAAATAACCTTCCGACCTTCCTCCGCCTATCAGAGCATAATCTATCTTAGTTTCCGGCAAAGTAATATCAAAACACTGTTCTTTGGTTCCTCCAAAGAATCCAGATATCCCAGACTGCGGAACTTCAGTACATTGTGTTTTTTTACTTTCAGGAATGGTAATGCTAGAATCACCATAAACATAAACGCTGATATTGTAAAGCCCTTCTGATAACTTTATTTCTGAAGCATCAGGCAAAGCAGCACTTACACTCTTCACACCATCAAATATTACAATAGCCTGCCCATTCAAAGGCTTCCCGCCAACTTCAAGATTAATTTTAACATCGAATTCCTTGTCCAATATCACATCTACACTGCTTTCAGAATTAGTTGAATACATTTGCTTATTTTCAGTATAATTACCTGCCTTGACATATAAATATCCATTGACACAAGCAGGTGCTTTCCCGGCAAATACTCCATCTTGCGTTTCTCCAAGAGCACATTTCTGATCAAAACATCCATAACTTATCTCTGCATCTATTTTCTGCAATGAAACATCATAAACATTAACTTGCAAATCCTGAGTCTTAAATGCACAAAGATCATAAGTTTCATTGTCAACAATATCAGAAAATATTGCCTTTCTAGGCATGTTCTTATCGATAATTACTGCAAATGGAAATTGAAAAATCTCTTCATTGTCATATATTTGCACCATTACTGGAAAGCTCACATCATAAACAAAATGATATGGTGCATAACAAAAGCCCATCATCCCCAAACCTTGCTGATTTCCAACTGTTTCAGCCACCATGAGTTCACTATCAACTCCCTGCCCAACAACATTGATTTTAGTAGGCCAACTTTTAGAATATAACATATTTACATTTTCATCCACCATTTTATCGATAACAAAATATTTTTCCTGTTTATTTTTCAGTTCATAATTCCCGCCTTCAAACTTCAAAAAAGCAATGTTTGCTTCAAGCCCCTTTTTCAATTCATCAATAACATCCCGAGTCTTCCATACTTTACTTGCGCACGTCACTTCAACCCCGTCAACAGGCGCATAATTATACAAAACATCAAGACTATAATTCTCTAAGAAAGCCTCATTTTTTTGTTTATCATATATTTCCTTTGCAAGAATGTAAAACTTTCCAAGTTTACTATTGACTTCAATCTTATGAACCGATTTTCTAGCAGAACCCTCGCCCTTTGAAACCGAAATTGCACCGTTTAAAGTCGCACTGACTTTATTATCATCAATTTTCACCTCAGAATTAACTTCACCAATTGCGATATCATATCCTTGCTGATAAAATTGATCAAAATTGCATTTTTCTATATTTTCATTAATATACCTGGCAATTTCTTCCTGCATTGAATTTTTAGTTGGAACTTGTTCTTTTATGATACCATTACCTGAAACATAATACCAATAAGGAACAGGAAATCCCAAAAAATTGAGCTGGCTTGAAAAGGGAGCATAATCGCTTGCAGGATCATAACTATCAATGTATATATGCCCGCCCTGAGTTCCCACAATATCTATCACCTCCCTTGTTTGTTCTTCAATACAAGAATCATAATAAGAATATATTGGTGCAAACTCCGCAGGAACAGACTCTATTTTAGCATTGTTTTTTACAAGAAAATATATTAAAACCCCTGCAACAATCACTAAGGCAACAATAATCATTACAGCTAATTGTCCTCTTTTGCCTACTATTTTGAACATAGTCTAAACAGAAAAGCCGAATATATAAACCTTTTTTGAATGTAATACAATAATCAAAAATCATCACTTCTCTATTCTTTTTCACGCATCTTGACTTTTCTCAATTTGAAAAGCAATATTGTTAAAACAACAAGTAGAAAAGAGCTTAAAACAGCAAAATAAAAAGAAATCCTGTTTTTATCAGAACCATTAAAATTAATCAAATCCCAAACAACTGATCCAGTTAAAAAACCACTTTTTTCTTCTTTCACAGAAGAATAAACATACATATTAATCCAACACCCAATATCTAAGATTCCATCAGAAGATTCGAACCATATAACTCCCCTATAAAACCCTTCTTTTTCAGCAACGAAACAAATTTCAACATTACTTTCATCTTTCAAATTAAAAAAACGCATATAGGTTATTTTAATGTTTAAATCACTCGAACTATATACAAACTTATTCAAATCACTTTCAAATCCGTTTCCAATACTCCACCTATCACTCAACACAAGAGATAAACTATTTATTGATGAAAATATCTCTATGTTTCTGCAGACAACTTCGTCTTTTTCAGCATGTATTTCAATAGAAGAGGGAGAAATACCGAATTCCATTGCCAAACCTTCTTGCATAAACACAATTATGAAAAAGTAAAAAACAATTATTAACTTGTGATTAATTTTCAACGACAACAAATTTAACATCAGCTCTATGCACCATAATATTATTATTTATTGTTTTATTATAATTGGTCAAATTTAAAATCACATAAAAGTACTCGTCATTGAAACTATTTCCAGAAGAAGGTTTTGTTATATTGAAGCTAAAATCGCCAATTCGGCTAAAAGGAACGGCCGTTCCATTACTTATCTTAAATTTTCTAAAGTAAAGATAGCTGAAAATTTCTTCAGAAGAATTAGCAAGTCTGGGAGTTACAATAATGTTTACATTACCTGTATTATTAACATAAATCTTTAATTCTTCAGACTTTGCCCCTTTACTGACGTTTCCGAAAAACAAATAATCTGGAACCTCCACTCTGACAATAGCCCCATTTGCCTCATTGATTCCAGTCAGTATATTTGCCTCAACAGTCATTGTATCTGATAAAGCAGAAACTAAATATAACACAAAAATCATTACAAAAATCAAAGAAAATACAAACATTGCCCTGCGATATATTCTTTGCATCACATATCTCCCAATTTATATATTACAAAGCATCAGTAGATGAACATTTCTAAGACAACATAGTTTTTTCTACAGATATAGCAT
>JBBTAG010000047.1:0-1055 GCA_038044345.1 Nanobdellota archaeon | reverse complement strand
ATGATAAAATCAATTTGGTTGTGACTAATACTCAAAACACAGATTTGGAAAATGCAAACATTCATTTTACTTCGTCTTTTTTTGATGAACAAAAAAGTGTTTCACTTAAGCCATTTGAATCTGTTAATTTATCTTTAAATATTGATAAAGAAAAGATAAAAAGTCTTGTTTATGGGTCTTATGTTTTTAACTCTGAAATTTCTTTGGGAAATTCAAGCGCTGAAGTTGAATCAACTTTGAATTATGCTTCCAAAGAGGAATCTTCTGTCAGCAAGACTGGGAAAGGATTTATCATTAGGAAAACCACTTATACTAGAACAAATACTGGGAATACGGCATTAAGCGGAAAAATCGAGATAACAAAAGATGTTTTAAGCAGATTATTTACAACTAACTCCGCCGCGCCGCTTCAAGTCGAAAGACAGTCTTTTTCTGCAAAATATATTTGGGAAAAGAGCCTGCAGCCTGGAGAATCATATTCCATAATTTCAACGACTAATTATACTTTCCCATTTATACTTATATTGTTGATAGTAGTTGTTGCTTTGCTTGTCAAGCTTTATGTAAAAACAAATCTTGTTGTTGATAAAAGAGTCTCTTATGTAAAAACAAAAGGCGGAGAATTTGCCCTCAAGGTTAAATTGCATGTCAAAGCAAAGAAATACATCGAGAATGTGCAATTAATTGATAGACTGCCTGGAATGACTCGGTTGTATGAGAAATTCGGAGTTATGCCTGATAAAATTGATGCTGCTACGAAAAGATTGTTCTGGAATGTTGAGAGGCTTAATGCTGGCGAAGAAAGAGTGTATTCTTATATAATTTATTCCAAAGTTAGGGTTGTTGGCAGATTTGAGCTTCCAGCAGCAACTGCAACATACTTAAGAGAAGGCAAGACAGAGCAAGTTTTCTCAAATAGAACTTTCTTTGTTGCAGAAACCGGAAGAACTGACGGAAATTGATTTGAATTGATTACATTGCTAATTATGCATTAAATGAAAGTAAGAGCTTAGCTTTCTAAAGCAATTTTACATGTATTCTAAAGTATAATAATG
>JBBTAG010000046.1:0-4827 GCA_038044345.1 Nanobdellota archaeon | reverse complement strand
AAATTGAAGATTTTTTCCATCAAATATTCCTTCAATTTGCAAAACGCCATCTAATCCATAAGATTTTCCAACAAGTCTACCTTGTTCTAATAATTTTCTTTCCTGTTCGGTTTGAGCAATAACAAGTGGAGATGTTACTCTCTGTTTTCCTTTAGCATCTGATTGTTCAAAATATCCAACAAAAGCTTCATATAACTTATCATTTTGAATTTGTTTCCTTATTTTATCTTGCAGCTTTAAAGAAGCATCACTTATAGGACTATCTGTAATTTTCGTAAATGCATCAAATATAAGTTTTGGTATCATTGATTGTTTTGCCATAAAGGTTTAACATAAAAGAGGATTTATAAACCTTTCGATTAATAACTACTCTAAAGTTACTAAAGAATACCTTTTTTCTTTTTCCAAACCAAAAAATAGAGAGCACGTTATACTGTCCTTATGAAATAATTTCAGGATAAGACACTTGAAATTCTTCGCAACCTATAAAAACCTCATTTGTCTGTTTTATCAATGAATAAAAAAGGGCAGTTCTTCATCGTTGCAACTTTTATTATAGTTACGATAATTTTTAGTTTTGGTGTAGTCTATAATTCGGCCAAATCTGAAAGTTCATATTCAGAAGATGTTTCTTCTTTGGCAAATTCTATCATGTATGAATCATTTCAATTGATTAATAATGGCATTTATAACGGCACAGGAGAGAAAAATATTACAGATAGTTTACTAAATTTAACTTATTTTTATTCAATGTCAAGTCCTACTTTTAACATAAGCATAATCTATTCAAATCAGCCAGGTTTTGGAGCGAAACAATATTTTGATGGAGATATTGTTGAATTAACCCCAACAAACACTTCAAACGACATTACCTTAAATTTAAATAATGCAAATTATACATTTAATATGACGCAGGGGTACAACTTCCATGTTGTTATTATA
Organism: Nanobdellota archaeon; assembly: GCA_038044345.1. GTDB lineage: Archaea > Nanobdellota > Nanobdellia > Pacearchaeales > GW2011-AR1 > VGKP01. The sequence continues at coordinate 3,885 of JBBTAG010000046.1, read as the reverse complement.
AAAGAGACAAAAGATGAGAGATTCATTGCCGCAAAGTAAAAAAGCAGTTAGCGAATTAATAAGTTATGTTTTGTTAATCGTGATTGCAATCGGTGCAAGCGTCTTAGTTTATGGAGCTCTTAAGTTATATGTTCCAAAACAAAGTTCAACTTGCCAGGATGGAATTAGCCTCACTATTTCGGATTCTTACATCTGTACGGTTGGACCAGCCCCGGATTCTGCAAGTTTGATACTTTCTTTGATGAACAGAGGAAAATTTACAGTTGATGCAGCCTACATTAGAATAGGTAAACTAAATCAGAGAACAACAGTTTGGATAAATGCCGCTAATTTGTCTCAGTACTATTTATATTATAATTCAACCAATGGGCTGCCACCCGGACAAGAAACAGCAATGCAAACTTATAAAATTAATGCGGATACAATTCAGGGAAATAATCCCCCGATAACTGCAAATGGGACTTACATTCTTGAAATTGATCCAGTCGTGATAGATGAAACCACTAAAAAAGAAGCAATGTGCAAAAATGCAATAATCACTCAAGAAATAAAGTGTTGTACAACCCCACCATGCGCATAATAAAGAACAATGCTTTTTTTTACAACAATCTATAAATAATCCTTACTTTGTGGAATTTTATGAAATTTGCACATATGGGCGACTGCCATCTTGGCGGATGGAGGCAGCCAGAATTAAAAGATTTAAATTTGAAAGCTTTCCAAATTGCGATAGACAGATGCATAAAAGAAAAGGTAGAATTTGTTTTAATTACTGGAGATTTTTATGATAATCCTTATCCCCCAATAGATACATTAAAAGAGTCCTTCGCAGAGTTAAAAAAGTTAAAAGATTCAAATATTCCTGTTTTTTATATTGCAGGCAGTCACGATTATTCAGCATCAGGGAAAACTTTTTTAGATGTAATAGAAAAAGCAGGTTTTGGAAAAAATGTCTCTCTTTTTGAAGAAAGAAATAATTCAATAATTTTGCAGCCGACTATAAATAAAAATGTAGCAATATACGGCTATCCAGGTAAAAAATCTTCAATGGAAACAGAAGATTTAGAAAAAATTAAATTACAGGATTCACCGGGTTTATTCAAAATTTTAATGCTGCATACTGCGTTAAGGGATGCTGTTGGCACTCTACCAATAAATGCAGTCGACCATAGAAATCTTCCAAAAGTAGACTATCTTGCACTATCACATTTGCATATAAATTATAGTAAAGAAGGAAGAGTCTATTCGGGCCCAATATTTCCAAATAATCTATCAGAATTAGAAGAGTTAAAGGCAGGATCTTTTTATATATTTGACAATGGAAAAATAAGAAGAGAAGAACTCAAACCAAAAGAAGTATCAGTTTTCAACATAGAAGTAAATAATGCCCTTTCAGCAACAGAAGAAATAATTTCTATGTTAAATCAAGAAATTTTAAAAGACAAAGTAATAATATTAAAACTGTCAGGTTTAATAGAGAAAGGCAAAACATCCGACATAGATTTCAACAAGATAGATTATTTTGCAAAAAATAAAGGTGCTTATGTAGTACTAAGAAGCACATCAAAACTGTTTATCTCAGAAGCAGATATTAAATTAGAAGCAATAGACTCTCCAAATTTTGAAGATGAAATAATAAAGCTATTTGAAGAAAAAAATCCTAATCAGTTGAATAAGTTTGTTCCACAACTGCTTAAGGCATTGCAGATAGAAAAAAAAGATGATGAAAAATCATTTACATTTGAAGAAAGACTAATATCCGAATCTAAAAAAGTTTTAAATTTAAAATGAGATTAAAAAAGATAATCTTAAAAAATATCCGAAGTTACGAGAGTCAGGAAATTGAATTTCCTGCAGGTTCTTTACTTTTAGCCGGAGATGTTGGTTCTGGAAAGACATCAATCCTTTTAGCAATTGAATATGCACTTTTCGGTCTTCAACCTGGACAAACAGGTTCTGCTTTATTGAGAAATAACTCTTCAATTGGTGAAGTGTCTTTAGAGTTTGAATTAGAAAGCCATACAATAATCATAGAAAGGAAGTTAAAAAGAGGAAAAAGTGTTACCAATGAATATTCCGCCATAACTATAGACGGGGAAAAATACGAATGTTCTATTACTGAATTAAAATCAAAAATAATTTCTCTCCTAGGATATCCCTCTGAATTTATTAAAAAAAACAACATTTTATATCGATATACAGTTTACACACCACAAGAACAAATGAAGCAAATTATTTCAGAAGATGCCGAACACAGATTAAATATTCTAAGGCATATTTTTGGAATAGATAAATATAAAACAATTAGAGAAAATTTAGTATTGCTTCTCAACAAGATAAGAGAAGATTCTAAACTTATTCAAGGAGAGATTATGTCTCTGGATTCTGATAAAAATAGAGTTGTTTCTATGAAATCCTCAGCCATTGAAATAGAGCAAAAAGCAATAAATCAACAAAAAATTTTAGAAGAATTAAGTAAGAACAGGAAAATAGTTGAGGCAGACAGTGTTGAATTAGAATCAAAAATTAAAGAAAAAGAAAAACTTGAAACAGAACTAGAAAAAGCAAAAGTTCTTCTTACATCGAAAAAAGAGAGTCTATCAAGCCTACTAAAAGAGCAAGACGAAGTACAAAAATCTCTTTTAGAGGATAAAGAAATTTTTAAGCCAGAAGAATTAAGTGAAATGGTTGCACAAATTGACAAAAATTCTAATGAATTAGACCAACTTCAATCAGAATATATAGACTTTCTAAGTCAAATTAATTCTTTGAAGCAGAGAAAGTTGGAAACTTTAACAAAAAAGGAGCGCGTTTTTAAAATTGATATTTGTCCGACTTGTCTTCAAGATGTTCCTTCGGCGCACAAGCACAACATTTTGAACGAGACCGAGCAAACAATTAGCTCTTTGTCCAAGGAGACAGACAAACTAGAAATTAAAGTTTCCGAACTATTACCAAAAATAGAAAAAATCAAAGCAGAAAGGAAAAAACTCGAAGATAGAAAAATAAAATTACAAATATTAAAATCAAGAATACCCGAACTAGAAAAAGCAAAGAAAAAGTTACAAGAAACAACAAAAAATAAAGAATCTACAGAAAAGGACATTGTGATGTTAACCAAGCACTTAGAGAGTTTGAAGGAGAGCATTCTAAATTATTCAAAATATCATTCTCTTTTTAAGGCAAAACAAGAGGAAATTCGTACAGCATTAACAAAAGAGAAAAACGCTGAAATATATCTAGCAGAATTTAATAAGGAATTGCAACTAATTCAAAAAGAAATTTCTTTGCTTACAGAATATATTAATCAAAAAGAGCAGAAGAAAATAACCCTGCTTTCATTATCAGAATTATCCGATTGGCTATCAAATCATTTCCTCAATTTAGTTAATTTTACAGAAAGAAATGTTATGTTAAAATTAAGAAATGAGTTTTCAAAATTGTTTAGCAAATGGTTTTCTTTATTAGTACAGGACCTTTTTGAAGTTCAGTTGGATGAAAACTTTACCCCAGTAATAATTCATTCCGGAATTGAAATGGATTATTCTTTTCTTTCGGGAGGGGAAAGAACAGCAGTTGCTTTAGCATATCGCCTCGCTCTGAATCAAACAATAAACTCAGTCATAACAGCCATAAAAACCAGGGATTTAGTAATTTTAGATGAGCCAACAGAAGGTTTTTCAGAAGCCCAAATAGACAAGATTCGCGATGTTTTGCACGAATTAAATATAAAACAACTCATCATTGTAAGTCATGAACAGAAGATAGAAGGGTTCGTTGATAATTTGATAAGAATAAGGAAAGAGGGAAGTTCATCTTACATTGAAAGCCCAAACCAAAAAACTTAAATACCTCTAATTTCTCAAAAATATGGTAAGAGGTTCT
>JBBTAG010000045.1:0-2280 GCA_038044345.1 Nanobdellota archaeon | reverse complement strand
AAAACTTAAACCATTTTACCTTGACTTTTCACAAGTGTCAAGACATCAAACTGGAGCAATTTCAGAATACTCGGAAAACTCGGTGAACCAGAGGATCGGATTGTCGGAGATTCAGAGCAATCTGATCCTTCTGATATTCTGATAACGCTGGATTTCTGAGTTATATCTGAGTTTTCTGGAGTTATTTTTGCAATTAATTCTTTATTTTTTTCCTTCCAGCTTAGGTATTTTTCCTTATGTTTGTATGGATCGATTTTCATAGGTTTTCAACCCAAAACGCCTTTTAAAGTGTCTTGGGTATGTTGTGGATATTCCAACATCTCTTGAAAATCGCATGATAGGGTTATCCCCCCACCGAGAGTCGAACTTGGGTGTTCCGGGTTCTGTCTCTTCCCTGCAGTCAGGGAAGTCTGATCATGCTTCATCTTTTTTCCCGAAGGGAAAATCTGCACTAGTCATAATTGACTACAGCCGGACGCTCTACCGTTGAGCTATAGGGGGCATTTAAATAAAGATTAAAGGGATTTTTTAAACCTTGTTATCTGCCCTTGCTGAACAAATCTCTTTGGTTCAGCCATAGAATGATTGCGACAGGCAAAATAAATAACCAACTAACAAGAAACATTAAAATTATACAAAGGAAAGCTATGCTTGACCTTACGAGAACTTTTTTATTGATTTTTCTTTTCCCTGTGCTTATCATAGATACATTAAAAAAAATCTTTATTTAAATCTGTGTTTTTCAATTATCCCTGAATATGTTCTGTTGCAATTTTTTTCTCATAATAAATGCAAATGTGATACAATATACGCCGGCTCCAAGAATACCGAAAATCATATCAATCATTGTGTCTTTCAGTGGATCCATTATGATGTGAAATTTTTCAATTCCTTGTATGTCTCTTAAAAAGACGCCTTGCAATTTATAATTGAAAAATGAGTCCATAGCAAATTCCCCTATCTCAAAAATTCCAAGAATGGCTACAACAATAAAGAAAGCGAATACAATTTTCCATTTCAATTCTAAATGCAATTTGCTAATCATATAAAATATTATAGAACAGGCGAACATCGGTTGAATTAGGTGTTGAAACTTATCATAATTAGGATATAAAAAATAAAGCGGGCTCAATAAAAAACTAAATATAGCAATTAAGATAATATAAAAATAGTGCCTTCGTTTAAATCGAATGTCAAAAAAGTGATCTATTGTGTAAAAGAAAATAACAAAAGCCAGTGATGAAAGTGACCTCAGTACATATGAAGCGTCCTTGAACAAATAAAGGGCAAGCAACAATAGGGTTGCAAAGATTATTATTGCAGTTCTCTTTTTTCTATATTCAATTCTCTCTTTTTTAAATATCATTTGAATTTACAAGAAAACTGGATATAAATTACTTTCTCTTTTTTGTTTTTTCTTTTTCGAATTTGAGGACTTTGACTTTTTCCATCATTGATAATTTAGGCTCTATCTCCCTTGCTAAAAATTTGACTTCGTTCAGGCTTAAATGAACAATGCCTGAACTATTTTTTCCCTTAAAACAAAGAGCAACAGATGCTTTTTCAGGACTTAAAAAATCTTCATTGATGACTATCTCCTTTAATTGCCCGGAAGTCTCTAACCTGACATTACCATCAGCATTATGCTTTTTGGTCTTAATTTGCATTTATATTGTAATGAGAATCAATTTAAAACCATTTATGGCTTCTAAAATGAGTTTTGTAAAAGAATGAATATACAATTAGTTCTTTCTTCTGCTTCTAATCTTTTGCACTCTCTTTCTTCTGTTTGTGCGCAATGCTCTTCTTCTTGTTGGCATATTTTAATTAAAAATGCCATGTTCTTAAATGCATCGTTTACCGAATACATATAAATCGCTTTAGAAAGCTAAGCAATTACGTTTATTGTAGAATAAAAATTATTAAAAAAATAAAAATAAAATGATTATAGCTTGTAAGAACTATTTGCTAATTAAAACTTTTTATGCTTAGGATAACATTCCTTGCAATAGACTGGTTTTCCTTCTGTAGGCTTGAACGGAACTTCACAGTCTTGTTTACAATCAGAACATACTGCTTTATGCATTTCTCTTGGTCCCATGTTCACACGGAAACCGCCACTTCTACCGCTAGAAAATCTTCTTTCGTTGTTGTCAAATCTTCCCATTATATTTTTCCTCCCTGCTGTTATATGATATTTAAAAAAGGACTTTTTCAAGATCTTAACCTAAATATTCAATTATTGAAAATTATAAGTCTATTTAAATCTATGTTATATTG
>JBBTAG010000044.1:0-5774 GCA_038044345.1 Nanobdellota archaeon | reverse complement strand
TTTATGCTATATCTGTAGAAAAAACTATGTTGTCTTAGAAATGTTCATCTACTGAGAGTTTTCTTCCAAGCACTAAAACGGCACCAAGAGGGATTTTCATAGGCCATTTATAATTACTCATTAAACTATCAATTTCATTCATTACGTTTGCCTGCTTGTCAACATCCAACTTTAGCATCCATGTATTTGAAATAATATAATCTCTATAATCTTCTTTCGAGTATTCCAGAAAATAGTCATATGTCTTTGATTTAATATTAGTAAACATATTATAATCATTCATTTCTTTGATATAATCTTTTTCATAGTCATGATGATGTAGTCCTTCAGGGAAAAATTCACAATTCTTTTCAAATATATTTTTTAATTTTAAAAGAAAGTCAGATCTCTTATAATCATGAAATTTCGCAAATATTGCCAAATATCCCTTGTTGTTTAATATTTCGAAACATTTTTTATAAGCAATTTTTTCATCGAACCAATGAAAAGCCTGCCCAGAAATGATAAGGTCAAATTTTTGCTTAAAATTATAGTTTTCAAAGGGACCTAAAAGATATTCTGGAACATCGTTAATGGCTTCGCTTTTAGCAATTTTTAACAATTCTTCACTAAAATCAATTCCTATTATGGAATAACCTTTTTTTGCAAAGGGAAGCGTCGATAATCCACTTCCGCATCCTGCGTCTAATATTATAGATGCTTTATTAATTTTAGAAAATTTAATTATATCCGTAAACAAGTTATTAGGATACCCTCTTCTGGTCAAATGATAATCAAAAGAAGATTTTTTAAAAGTGCGACCTAAATGTCTATTAAATACCATAATTTATTATTTTAATGATTTTTCAATTTCAATCAATCTTTTTAATTTAACTTCTCGCCACTTTGTTTTGATTCCGCATTTGATGTAATCTGCCTGGAAGGCAAAGGCATAATCTGCCAGCGCATTGTCTAAAGTTTCTCCAGACCTATGAGATAGGATTGTTTTTACTTTATGCCTTTTGCATAAATTAAATATCTCTGCAAGTTCCATGAGTGAGCCATTTTGATTTGGTTTTATTATCATTGCATTGATTGCTTTTGATTTTATTGCTTTTTTTGCTCTACTTATGTGAGTTGCTGTCAAATCATCCCCTACTACAAGATTTTTCTTTTTTATTCTTGAAAAGGCAGAAAAATCTTCTTCGTTGATGGGGTCTTCACAATACAAAAGGTTATATTTTTCAATTAGTTCATTAATGTAATCAATTTGTTCTTCTCTGCTGAGAGATTTATCGTTGTAAACATAGATTTTATTTTTGTAAAATGAAGATGCGGCAATGTCAATTCCTATATTAATTTTTGATTTGAAATCTTTTAACATCTGTAAAATTTGCTCTTCTTCTATGTCAGTTTCAATAGCACCTTCATCATTGACGTTCTTGCTTTTTAATTCTTTTTTTAACTCTTCATAGACTGAGGACATAATATTCACATTTTCTAACATGGATTTTCCTTTAGGAATGAGTAAAAATTCTTGAAAGATTGAATGATTTTTCATATGAGAATGCAAACCTCCGCCAATTGCATTTCCAACCGGAACAGGCACAGATTTTGCTTTTTCATTTACAATTTGCCAGAGTTCTTTTTTATTTTCTTTTGCAAGTGCTTTTAAAATTGCAGATTCAAGAGCAAATAATGCATTTGCTCCAAATTGCTTTACATCTTTAAGATTAAATTGTTTTTTGATTAACTTTTCAACTTTATTTAAATCATGAAAACTATTTATTGAGAATGGGATTGATAATTTATTTATCGCCTTTATATTCCAATCGATTGAATTATGCCAGTAGGGAGTTTCATATTTTCCAGTGGATTTTCCAGAAGGTGATGATGCCTTGCAACCGTTGATTGAAACTTCAATTGTGTATTCATTTCTTGAGTCTTTTATTTTTTTGGCGGATATTTCTTTTATTTGCATGAATAAAGTAAGATTAAGAAGTTTTTAAGGTGTTTGGTTAACTTTTGTGATAGCATCTTCCAAATCCCAATAAGCGCCATGCCTAAATAACAGCGAAAATGGACGAGCATGCACTCTTTCAATATTTAATTTATGATCTACGCAATGTAACGGATCAAAGAATAAGTGAAATGGACGAGATGACTGTGATTCAATTCTGAATTTAGTAGATCCGTACTCAATTTGTTTATGCCTAATTACTCCTCTACTTTCTGATGAATGAATATATCCTGTTCCACTATGTGATTTATATTCTTCTACTTGAAATTTTATTTTTCCATCCTTTAAAATTTTTGGTAATAATAACAATGCTTGCTCCATAACTATCTTTCCAAGCATACAATCTTCAGAACAAACTTGTAAATCTATATCTTCGCCTCTTCTTTCTACAAAATAAAGTTTTGAAGGATCTTTTTCTTCTAGATATTTTCTTAGACCATTCCAATAAGATTGGGGGTATGTTGTTGTGCCAACTGCAAAGAGTGCAAAACTCCCTATTCTATTCAAGTTATCTGCAAAAATTAACTTGGATAATTCACCAAGCACATTTCTTTCTAATTTTGATAGAGAACTTATAAATTTAATTTTTTTAATTTCATAAGAAGGGATTACCCTCCCTTGTTCGTATATTTTTTGTCTTTGCTGTGTATTTTTATTAGGCATATCTGTTCCAAAATCTGGAAGAGTTAGTTTAGGCATAATAAAAAATTATATATTCTGTTTAAAAGCATTGTTGTAAAACAAAGATGTTATTGCTCTTCTGGGCCTGCAGAAGCATCCTCAGCTTCTGCTTCATCTGGCTGGACTAGGCCAAGTTCAGTGGCGTCTTCAACAATTTCTTTCTCAACTTCTTTCTCTTTTGCAGCAATTTCTTCGTCAGAAACTTTTTCTTCTTTTACTGCCTGAAGCTTTTCTTTTCTCTTTCTTGGTGAAGGTCTATTAACTGCTATTGGGAGAACACCTGATTCCAGCTCCATTTCAGCGATTTTGATAGAATCATACTTTACTTCCATTAACTTATCAGATGATATTTTAAGAAGAAGAGGGGCATCCATTGCTATTTGCAGTGCTCTTGCTCCAATTATCCTGGCAATCTCGTATTTTGTAAACTGTTTTAATAGGTTCTCCATGTATTAAGGTTTCATAAAAACTTTTTAAGCTTTTCGTTAATCTCATCAAACTTCTTTGGGAGAATTTTCATCATAGCTTCGATTTCTTCCTGAGTGAAAGTGGTTCTGCCAGATTTTTGGCAGGAATTAATCATGTATTGCTTTTCCCATCGTGAAACACTCCAGGTAACTCTTACATCACTTGCTTCAGATTCCTCTCTTGTTGGGTCAAGAAGCAGTGCTTTTCCTAATTTGTAAAATGTGAATGATAATGGATAAGTGTCTTTCAATAGTGGAAGACTTTCTTTTGATTTTTTTTCATAATCTATTTTACCATTTTTATCTAACGCTGGAATAACTGTGTTTTTCAAAGCGACTATTGCACCAATTGTTGCAGCATCAATTATGTTTCCATCATCATTTAAAGGATAAATGTCAACAATTACCGTCCAGACTTTTTCTCCTTCTTTTACTACTAACTTTGAGAGTGCAATCATGTCTGAACCTCTAATTGCTCTGTCAACAAGTCTTGGTAATTCAATTGCATAGAAATTTGGTGGACCCATTTCAAATCTTGGAGATGCTAAAGGCAGCATATCTCCAGAAACCATTAAATTTCCTTTGTCTGGAGAATCTGGATATGGCTCTCCTACTTGTAATTTGACTCCAACTATAACTTCTGTTTTTCCAATCAGCACTCTGGCTGAACCTTCTGCTTTGTTTGAAACATCTAATGATATCTTTATGTCCCTAAAGTCTGTTAAACCTCGCTTATCGAATCTTTTTCCTGCTTCAAACATTTTTCTTAGTGTATCAATTGTTAAATTAGATGTTTCCATTGAGCTCATTGTTCAATTACCTCCTTAAGTGCCTTTTTTTGAACTTCATAAATTTTTTCACATGCCTCATTTGCTAATTTTAACACTTCTTTTACTCTTTCAGGCTGTATTTTTCCATCTAATTGAAGCAATGTAAATTCATCAGTAGTTCCTATCTTTGCGATTGGGAAATCTGTTGCACCCTCTCCTTCTTTATAATCTTCTTCATCTTTATCAAGATCAACAATAATTTCCTTGTCTTGTTTTCCAAAAGCGACTGAACAAACTAAATTTTTCATTGGAATCCCTGCATGTGCTAAAGCAAGTGAAGCTGCATTAATTCCTGCAGTTCTTGTTCCAGCATCTGCTTGTATAATATAAATTTGAACGTCAATTACTGTGCTGGGGAAGTTTTCTAAATCTAAAACTGGGGATAATGCCCATTCTGTCATTTTTGAAATTTCCTGTGATCTCCTGCTTGGTCCTGGCTTTTTTCTATCTGAAACTGAAAACGAAAGAAGGTCATAATTGACTCTTAATATTCCAGTTGCTGGGTCTTGCATATGCTGGGGATGCAATTTTCTTGGGCCGTATACTGCTGCAATCGCTACTGTCTTTCCAAAAGCAAACATTGCTGAGCCATCTGCGTTTGGAATAACTCCAACTTTTGCCACCATCTCACGCATTTCTGTTATTCCTCTGCCAGATGGCCTTTTGAATTTCTCTGCCATTTTAATTATTGCCTCCAGATAATTTTAAATATAATTTGAACATTGATATGTGAGCTTGATAAACTTTTGGCTCTCTGACTAAATTTTTTGTTCTGGAACTGATTTCAATTTGCTCTGGAGCACTATCAAACCCTAGATTATCTAAAACCTTGTGAGTTTCATATGCCAATTTATGTTTGGCGTAAAGAGGATTCAATTCTGTTGTCATAAATTCAATAGGTATTTTAATTTTCCTGAAACCAGGCCTCCATTTTTTCTGTTAAACCTTCAACATAAACCTTGTCTGTTACGAATTCTATTGCTTTTCTAGCACGAATTTGAGAGTCAATGTCATTGCCATTTATCCAAATCCAGCCATTTTGGCCTACTGAGATATTGCAGCTTGTTTTGTCTTTTATTAGATTAATCATTGAACCTTCTCTACCGATGACTCTTGGTACTCTGTTTGGACTTACTCTGAATGTAAATCCTCCTTCTAGCTTGCCAAGACCCTTTCCTTTTAATGTAAGATCAATACCTCTTGAGTTGACAGACCATATTTTTGCCGATAAAATATCTCCAATTGCTAAAAATTGATTCATATCGCTCTTATTGATGAAACGAGGCGATTCATCAATTGGCAAGAAACCAGATGAAGCTGAGTCTATATCGACTATCCATCCATTGAAAGTGATATTTGTAACTCTGCCAATTATTACATTATTTCTTCTTGGTATAAAGGCGCCGGTTATGGCTATTACTTTTACAACTCTGCCGGATTCTTCAGCTAAGCCAAATCGAGAAGCAACAACATTTTCGCCTTCGCGTCTTGTTCCCTCACCTGGCAAATAATCTTCTCCAGATACTATAACTTCTCCAGGAATGACTACCTTTCTTTTTTTAGAAGTATCCTCATCAAAACCATTGGCATTCTCTTCAGAAGCATCTTGTGCTTGTTTAATTTCTTTCTTCATTGTAATTGTAATTTGTTTAGACAGCAGAATAATCGTAATCTTTTCTAATGTCCTTTGTTTTCTTACGAAAGAATTTATTTTCTAGGGTTTTTAAACCTTGCGGGAAACCGAGCGTGTCTAATAATTAATAAAGATGGGGCACCTCTTATTTGAAAAGAGGTGCA
>JBBTAG010000043.1:1193-7306 GCA_038044345.1 Nanobdellota archaeon | reverse complement strand
AATGCTGTGCCTTCCTTAAAGAGAAATCAACAATCTCTCTTGTCAGAGAGATTGTAGTGATTAAAAACAAACCAAAAAGATTAGAAAGGTTTGAGGAGGTATTTATAAGTTAAATTCGGAAACTCAAGTTTCTTAGTTACGTTTATATATCCTACTGAATTTAATTATCCATGAATAAAAAAGGGACATGGATATTATGGATTTCAATCGCGTTTGTTTTATTATTAATTGTTGGAATATTTTTGTATTTTTCTTTGAGCGGTCCAAATTACGATGCTAGATATGCTGAAAAAATTAGTTCTGGGGAATTGGTTAATCCTGTTTATGCTTTGACTGAGGAGCAGGCGGTTTTAGCATTCGATGAATCTTTTATTTATTATTTGCTTTATAGTATTAAAGCATATAATTTGCATAGCCCACCATTGAGTTCAGATTCTCCCAAAATTGAAATTTTTATTGGAAATCAAACTTACAATGTTGAAATTGAGAAAGGTGTTATATATGTAAAAAGAGGAGAAGTTGTGGAAAAGGACATTATCATTAGAACGAATGCTGTTGAGGCAGTAAAGATGCTGAAAAATAAAGATTATGTACAAGAATCTTTTCTCAATGGAAATTCGAATATAGAAAGAGTTGCAAGTCAAACTACTTTGTTTGGAAAGGGATATTTGAAGATGTATAATGAGCTGACAGGTAAAGGTTTAACTGGAAACGTGATTAAGATTTACATCGATTAATTTTGTGTTGTAACTTTTTTATACAACGCCAAATAAAATTGTTACTTCTTTAGATAACAAAAATGCAGAAAGGTTTAAAAGCCAATATAATAGTAAAATATATATCTTACATTATACCTATTATTATAGGTATATAGGAAAACAGCATGAAAGACAACTTCGATATATTTTTCAGAAGAAAGCCAGCATTACTTTTAGTTGCACTTAAGAAACTTGGAAGAGCAAGATATGGTTCTGTGCTGGCAAAAGAAGTAGACTGCACTTACAGCCATGCAGTCAAGATATTGCAAAGTCTGGAGAAACTTGGACTTGTCGGATTTGAAAAGAAGGGACGCATCAAGTTAATAAAGCTTACAAAACGAGGGCAAGAGATTGCTGACAATATAGAAAATATAAAGAGATTGATTGGATAAAATGAAATCATTTTATGTTGTTTCAACTTCTAAGAATGTTAATTTGTCTGAGAATAAGTTATTCGAGTCTGACAGGATGAGCATAGAATTATTGATAAATACGAGGGACATTCTTGGGTGCAATGCCGCAAGAGTGAAAGTTAGTGACGGCTTATTTTTTGATAGCTTTCAATATGTAATTGATTATGGGGCAATGACTGCTGAATTTTTTTTATCAAGTTGGAGATATTCTGAAAGAAGGGTGAGCGAAAATTTATTGCATGTTGATTGATTCTGTTTCTAAAATAAAAATGGCCCCGAGGGGATTTGAACCCCCGACACCTGGATTAAGAGTCCAGTACTCTGACCGGGCTGAGCTACGAGGCCTTAAATCTGAAAGAAATTATATGTTTTTAAATGTTGGTTGAACTTTAAGAAGATAGTCTTTTACTTGCTAGATGGACGTATGCTTGGTTGGAGGTTCTATATCCCATTTCTTTATATTGTTTAGGATTTAATTCTCTAATATCGGCAAAAGCAGAGTATTCTTTTCTTTTTTTCATTTCATTATCAGCAAATTCTGGATTGGTGTCTATCAATCTTAGATATAGGTTTAACATTTGCAAATCAGAGATTATCACAGGTTTAAGTGTTGTTTCAGCATCCTTTGCTTTTTCTGAAAATGATCTATATATATCAATTAGTGTCTGAGAACTGACTAAAGCATTTCCAGTTATGTCATGAAAACTTCTACTGCCGTCAGCCGCATTTTCTTTCTTTAGCTTCTCTATCTTTTCCTTGTATTTTTGAACGACTTTTTCTAGTGATTGGATATTCATAAAAAAGCATCAAAAAACAGGTATTTAAACCTTTCTATTTGTACTTACTCAACAGTGACACATAAATAAGATAGATTGGCTTACCTGTATTTTCTCCAGGCGTGTTTGCATTTTGTGCAACGGTAGAATTTCGTTTCTGATTCATCACTGGAACGAGTTTGTGTAGTCCAGAAGTATGCTTTTTTATTTTCACATTTTGGGCATTCCATATCTACTATAGGCAGAATGTTATCTGCACCTTCTTTTATCACCGGAACTGATTCGGGAGTTTGTATTTTTTCAGAGGCTTCTATTTTTGGTCTTTTTTTTGATTTATGGCCGCAACTAGCACATGACGCCTTGTCACCATCAACAACTATTATACTTCCGCATTTTTCACAAAATTCCATTTTTTTTAACCAAAAAACATTTTTTATAGAGAAGATTGAAGTTTTTAAGGCTTTTGTTTTAGAAATTATCTGCAAAAACCTCTCTGTTCAGGATTTTTGAATGGCTCAAAGAAAATAAGTTTTATCCATCCAATGGCGGGTATCTTGAATACTGCTTTTCCCACTATTTGCTCTTGGTTTATGTTTGTTTCAATATTCTCTATTTGATTGGAATTGTGGTCTCCTTTTGTTGCCAACGGAGAGAGAGAGATTATTCTGTGTATTATTGGGTATCTCGTATTTGAATTGAATATTAGTATATCTCCTTTAGAATAGTTGCTGTGACCCCAAACGAAAACAATGTCTCCTTTGTTTAAGCCATTTTTCAATTTATAAGATTTAAATTCAGATTTTTCTATGCCTCTGGCTTCATACCATGCTGCATTTTGAGACCACCAAGCGTCAAAGTTTGATTCGTGATACATGGAACATGATTCTACGACGACTAATGGTAATGGGGCACCAGTAATTAGAGAAAGAAGAGGGAAAAAAGCGAATTTCAATATGATTATTATTAAAATTATCGAAACGACCCAAGATTGCCAGGTGTCTTCTTTTAAAAATCTCCAGAATTTTTTTAGGGATTGCATTATTGTTTTAGGAAAAGAGCGTTTTTAAATTGTGTGAAAGTTGGTTTTCAAATTGTGTTTTGGAAAAGATTAAAAAGGCGTTTGTGTTGTGTAATTTATGAAAGAGAGAGTTGCTAAGGAGAGAGTTGCAAATGGGAAGAATGATAAAAAGATGATATATGTTTTATTGACAATAATTATTGTTTATTTGATAGCCCTGACAGTTTATTTGATTATTTTTCAAATAAAGGTTGAAAAGTCTTTGGAAAAGAATTTTGATGATATTCTTGCTAATTTTTCGGAGAAAGACAAGTTGATAACTGCGAATATCTTGTCGTGTGGGGCTGATTTTGTATGCGATGATTTGTTTAAGCTTAGGAATTATGCTTGCAGCGTTGGGCTCAGGCCGACTTGCGTTGATAAGTTCTGCAGATGCACCTAGCCAGAGGATGTTTTTTGCTTAATTGACTGAAAAAGAGAGTGATGTTTTGATATTTTTGGATATTTGCTACAAAATTGTAAATGGGGCTGCCGGGATTTGCACCCGGGTCACGAACCCCCGAAGCTCGGATCTTGCTAAGCTGGACCACAGCCCCAAATATGCACCTTGCGAGAATCGAACTCGCATCCTCGGCTTGGGAAGCCGATATTCTGCCACTTAACTAAAGGTGCTTACGGTATTAGAAAAGTCTAAGTTAATAAATATGTTTATAAATAAGTAAAATTTTGTTTTTTCGAGATCCCGTAGCACAGGTCGGTTAATGCGCGGCTCTGATAAGGCCGAGATCCCAAGTTCAAATCTTGGCGGGATCATTCGACTATTTTATTCTTTATTCTTGAAAGTGAGAGAATTCGACATATAATTTTTCTTTATTCAAGGTGAATGAATTTATTGGAAGATTTACAGGCAAAGAATTTGCGTAAACTTTATTTTTTGCAAGTGCCTTTATTTCGTAGCCAGATTCAAGTTTTGAAACAAAAATATCTTTGATTGATTCTATGCCTGGAGCGTCAAGTTCATAAATTACTTTATCGCCAATTCTTTTGACTTCTGATTTTGCTACTATTTTTGGCAGCGAGGATAATTTTTGCAATTGTTCCTCTGATATCTTGTTCATTGAAAAATCGTGTCTCTGCGCTTTTGGCTGTTGTTGCTTATTTGGGTTTTGAATTCCTATTTTTATTTTAATGTTTCTTGGCATCCCTTGTTTATGCATTTCTGATTTATCCATCTCTTTAAATTGCTGGTTCATGTTTTTCATAAGGCTATTCATTATGGAAGATATCATTTTATCAGTGATTGTTAAATTGGATTCAGAAATTTTTTGTCTTATCAAAGAATCGTCGAATGAATCATCTAAGCCAAGCATACCAAAGTCGTTTGATCTTTGTTCAGGGTCAAAAAGGACGTTGCCACAGTAAGGGCAGAAGCTATATTCGTCAGTTATTTTTGATTTGCAATTGCTGCATTTCATCTGGTTTTTCTTTGATTTTTTGTTGAAGAACATCTTTGTATGAGTAAATGGCAATTTTTAAACTTTCTGTATCTGAAATTTATTTGAAAATGTGTCTTGCCCAGGCAATCTCAGAGTTTATTGATTTGAATGGATGCAATATTGATAAATGAAGATGGGGAATTCTTTTTACTTTTTTTTGTTCTTTTATTTTTGGAAGAAATATTAACGCAACTGCTAATCTTAGAATAAATGCCAGAATGAATATGAAAATAAATTTGTTTAAATTGAATAAGCTAATATCATAATTTAATAGCAATCCACCAACAATAGAACCGAAAAATATGCCTGCCCCTGCAAAAAGATTTGCGTAGGCGATTCCTGTTCCCCTTTCTTTTTTTGTTAAATAATCATAGCTGAAGTTATTGAATGAAAGGATTGCTGCAGAGTTTGCTATTCCTGTAGCTATTCCAGGCAGAATGAATAACCAAAATGGAGACCCAGTTAGAATCCAAAGCAGAGGATTCAGGGCAAAGAAGATATTTTCTATTGCAAAAAGACGCACATTTCCATATTTGTCTGAGAATTTTCCTATCAAGGGGTTGAAAAGCAGGTAAAATAGCGCCCCGCTAAATGAAATTAGCATGTATGTAAGGTAATCAAATTTCAATTCATTCAGCATATATACTGCGAAGAAAGGAGAGGCAAAGAAAATTGCGAAGTTGAGCCAAAACTGATAGAATGAAAATGTTCTGAAGTTTTTGTTTTCTTTGAATATCTTTGTTATGCTCTGCTCATATTTTTTTACTTTTGCAGAATATTGAGAATATTGCTTCTTCAGTATTGAGAAAGAAATCAACTTGGTCACAAATGACAGGAAGAAGATGATTGAGAATCCTATAAGTGCATAAGTAGAATTTTCTGTTGATTTTAATATTAGTGCTCCCAGAAAGACTGCAATCAATTCTACTATGCCAAGTATGGTGTTTCTTTTTGCAAAATATTTTCCGCGTTCTTTTTCGGGAACAAGGTCTCCCATCCAGGAAAACCAGGGCGGGAATGCTATGCCTGACAGGGCTGCAATTAACGAGTATCCAAATATTAGGATATATATGAGGGAATTTTGCCAGACGTCAAAATATTTTAGTATGGCCAACAATGCAAGAGGAAGCCACATTATTGCTTGCAATAGCACAGCAGACCTGACTATTTTTTTCCTGGAAAAATTATCCATTAGTTTACTGCTGAATAATTGTGCAATTGGGGAAATTAGGCCTGAAAAAGCGCTTAAAAATCCAATATTTATTTCTTTGCTTGAAAGTTTCAGTGCAAATGGAGTTATATATGATGTTGAAATTCCATTTGAAAATACTGAAGCAGAGCCTTCTTTGATGCTGACTTTAAGGGATTTATTTTTATTTTGAAGAACAGACTCTTTTTTCATTGTTTGAAATGGTGAAGAGGGTTAATAAAATTTGCTTTTGCAAATTTTATTGTATTTTAACTGTTAGACTAGTTATAATCTACATTATAGATATTGTGAGATTTCTTCTTTACTAATTTTACCAGATAGTTCTTATGAAAGAATTTTTCTTATTTTAAACTTTTTCTTGTCTGGTAAGGAAAATCTATTTTCTTATCACTTTTTTCTTACTGAGTAAGAAATTAGAGAAATCTATATTCGGTTATTGTTT
>JBBTAG010000043.1:0-1093 GCA_038044345.1 Nanobdellota archaeon | reverse complement strand
TTTTTGTATTGGGGGTTGTGTTAGTGATTGCAGTATAGACTGTTCAGTCAGTTAGTTTATCATCACTCCAAACATCATAGAGTTTTATTGGGATTTTCATTCTATTGAATAAAGATTTTATCTTTTGTGCATATTCTATTGGAATAATTATTGTACCTTTTCCAATCTTTTTTCCGTAATATTTGTCTATCAGTCCGGAATATTGTTTTTTGTTTGCTTTGAAACCGAATAGATTTCTATGCAATGAAACTCTTTTTTCTTCAGGTCTTATTTTTTCAAACGAAATTATCACATATTGATTTATTTTTTCTGCTTTGGATTTATATTTGCCATACAGAACAAGTCCTGTATTTGCTATCGCTCTCTTTAGGTCTCTCCATTCATCGCTTTTCAATTCTCCAACTATAATAGATATCTCGTTATCTATTGCTTTTAATTTCCATTCTTTGTATTTTTTGGTTTCTTGGTAATTTTCTAAACATCTTTTAACTTTATCTTCTAATTTTTTTTCTTTAGTATCGAAAAATAAGTCTATATCTGAATCTTTTGTAAAATCTCCTCTCGCTATTGAGCCGTATAGCAAGATACTATCTATTCCTTCAATTTTAGATATAACATACGATGCGAAATCCATAGCGTATGATATCAACTTATTTTTTTCTATCATCCTTTATCTCCTTGTTTATTATGTTTCTCAATTCATTAAATGCAAAGATTGTTTTTTCTATTCTTTCTTTTGATTTTCTTGAGCCGTAACATAGGGCATTTCTTTCTTCTTCGATAGTTTTTAATAAAGATAATATTTTTGATTTATCTGGAAAATCGAAGGGTAACTTTTTGTTTATTAAATTTCTACTTTTGAATATTCTATGGTCTATTTGGTCGCCTGAGCCTTGTATTTTATGAAGTTTATGAAGAAATATTGAGAATAATTCGACTGAGCCTTGGGATAGATTGAAAGCAATATTTCTCTGATTTTCTTCTATACCTTCTTCTATCAATCTATCTATGTTTTTCTTGTGCTCATTGTATGCTTTTTCGTGGTCTTCAATTTTCATATTACTTTTGTAACAATAAGATATTACAATTGTAA
>JBBTAG010000042.1:1476-2887 GCA_038044345.1 Nanobdellota archaeon | reverse complement strand
GATTCAAATATTGCCAACATATTAAAATTTTTACTCTTTTCATTAATAAAAGATAGATTACCTGATAAAATAATGACTTGTTTCTCTGCAGAAGATAATAATTTTGCATATTGTGCTAAATTCCTTTCTTTTTGTTTAACATCTTTTTCTATATAAGCTTCTTTATTCCTGTCTTTTACATGCTGAAATATATTGAAAGAAGAAAAATCTTCTTTTTTCTTTGCCATTAAAATTCCTTCTTCTAATTTTTCTTGAAATATGGTAGAACTTACCTTTTCTATTGATGACCAATAAACTATCTTTAGGGCTCCTCTTGTCCCGCCTCTGAAAACTCTTGTGGAAAGTGTGCCAAAATTCTTTTCTATTTCTGATACATAACGATCTGCAGTACGCCAATTTTTGTTTATGTGCTTTGCTACTTCGTCTACTGACCTTGGTTTAGAATAAACAAAATCTTCGATCTTTTTTATTATCTCGTTTGATAGCATATTTAACATACATTTAATGCATTTTTAATCTTTTTTGTTCTGTACAACTATATGTCTATTTTTGTGTAAGTAAAGTACAACTATTTTACAACTCTATGTATAAGTATGAAAAGAGGAGGATCTGTGGAATGGTATGTATAGAAAAAATATACAGCGTGTCGGCGCTTGTTGGCAATGGAGCGTGCAACGCAAATTGTGATTTTTGTGCTGGCAAATATCTTCGAGGCGATGCAAAAGAAAATAAAGAATTTGACAAAAACCTTGAAGCTTCAATTAAGTTATCTGCCCGTTATGGCGGATGGTCTTTATCTTTGACAAGTAGCGGAGAACCTACATGTGATCCTAATGCCGTTACAAAAGTTCTTGAAATTTATCAAAAATGCATGAGAGAAGGAGCATATTTCCCAAATGTAAATCTATTCACCAATGGAATATTAATTGCAAATGAAAGATTTTCACAGACTTATCTGCCTTTGTGGAGAAATTTAGGATTAACAAATGTTGCAGTGTCTATTCATTCTGTTAATGGAAATGAACAGGCTAGAGCGTACAATTTGTCAGAATATCCTAGCTTAGATAAAATAATAAGAAATACAAGGGAAGCTGGATTGGGAATAAGAGCCACTTTACTTCTTAGAAAAAATGGCGTTGATAATGCTCAGAAATATGAACATTCAGTAAATACTCTTATTGAAAAAGGAATTACAAATATTACTTCTTGGCCAGTTGGAAATCCAGATGGAACAAAAAATGAATTTACTCCCTCTTGGTTTGGTTTATTTGAAATAAGAAGATGGCTTCATAAAAATGCTAAATTCTGTCATGGACATGTTTGGGGTGGGGGCGTTTATGATTATAATGGAAATATTTTAAAAGGGAATTGGACTCTTTCCACTCTTATGGAGCGGCTTATTGATGAAAAG
>JBBTAG010000042.1:0-1466 GCA_038044345.1 Nanobdellota archaeon | reverse complement strand
TACAGATTATGTGACGAGGCATGACCCAAAAAAGGATTTTGTAAGACAACTGGTGGTATTTCAAGATGGAACTGTTGCTTATTCATGGATAAAAGAAGGAGCACTATGCATGAAATAAATGTGGTGATTAAATGACTTCTCTACCTACATTAAATAGCTTATCTATTTTTGTTGGAACTGGACAATGCAATGCTAATTGTGCTCATTGTGCTGGAATAATGCATAGAAAAAATGCTCCAAAACAAGATGGAATTATAAATGAAAATTTAATTTATAAAACCCTCAAAGAAGCACATGAACGTGGAGCAAGATATCTATCTATAAGCAGTAGTGGAGAACCTACTTTATCACCATTATCAGTTACGGCGGCTCTTGAACTCGTTCATAGATGTAAAAAAGAAGGCTTAGAATATTCACCAATAAACCTTTATTCTAATGGGATTAAAATTGGTGAAGATAAAGAGTTTTGTGATATCTATTTACCTTTGTGGAGAAATTTAGGAATGACTACAATATACGTCACTGTTCATGATGTTGATGAAAAGGAAAATGCAAGAGTTTATGGCGTAAAAAGTTACCCAAGTTTAAAGTTGGTTTTATCTAGAATTCATGAATCAAATTTGTTGATGCGAGCAAATTTAGTTCTTAACAGAAGAACAATAGATACTTTTGAAAAATTTGTTTCGACTGCTTCTTATTTAAAAAATATGGGTGTTGATTATATTTCCGCTTGGCCGATTAGAGGAATGGATGATAAAATAAACCAAAATTTATCTCCTCTTGAAAAAGAGTTAAATAAAATGGAAGCATGGATTAAAAATAATCAAAGTCACAAATACGGTATAAGATTACTCAGAGAAAAGAATCAAGGGTTATATCGAGATGGAAGAAAGATAACGTTATTTCCAGATGGAACTCTTTCTAGTGCGTGGTGTAATTGAAATACGAAATATAACCTTTATTTAAACAACAAAACAACAAGGTTTAAATAAAGGTTCGGGTTAATTTTTCTGTGTTGAGGGCTAAAAAAAGATGCAAGAAGTGGAAAAATTAAAAAGTGAATTAAAAATGCGAGGTCTTTCACCAATGACTGTGCGCAATTATAGTTTTTTTGTGGAGAAATTTTTACAAAAAACAAATAAACCTGCTGCTGAGTTGAATTCTGATGATGCTAAGCTATATTTGTCTGATTTATTTGATACAAAATCTAAAAATACAATTATGCTTGCTGCAGCATCATTAAGGTTCTTTTTTACTGAGGTGCTAAAGAAAGACTTTGCTGATGTTAGAATACCTAAAAAAGATAAAACTTTGCCTTCTGTGATGACTAAGGAAGAAGTCAAAAAGCTTATTGAGTCTACTGACAATGTTAAATCTAGACTGATAATATCGCTTCTTTATTCTGCTGGGCTCAGAGTATCAGAACTTGTTAAATTAAAAGTTGGAGAAATTAATTTTGAAGATAA
>JBBTAG010000041.1:7453-21755 GCA_038044345.1 Nanobdellota archaeon | reverse complement strand
CAAAAACCTATTTAAATGATACTTATCTGGTATTCATATGTTAAAATTAAAACCATCAATGAGAATTAAAAGAAGATACATTTTATTGCAGGCGAAAAATAAGGAGAGTGTTGAAAAAGCCGTCCTTGACTATGTTGGTATACTTGGATGGGCAAAAGCGGCACCAACTTTTGTTAAACATCCAGGAGAAAAGATTGTTCTTGCGATTTCAAGAGAATCTATAAATGAAGTTAGGGCTGCTTTTGAAATTTGCAAGGAAAACATAAAAGTCATTAGAGTTTCTGGGACGATAAAAGGCTTGGCGAATAATAGCAATGTTTAAAACCATCACATTTTATCATTTTTCATGACCGAATTAAAAAATTATGCCAAAAATGTTGTTTTGTCTTTAATAGCCACTGTCCTATTTGGTTGCTCTCCAAGTAATCATAAAGAGAAAAAACCTGATGAAAGAACAGTTGAATTATATAACTCTATAACTAGAGAAGATAAATTTGGAAGTTATCTGACGACAATTGATGATATGCAATATCAAGTTCTGGCAAGAGAGAATGATGGAATAAAAAGTTTGGAAATTGACATTCATAGTCATGGAAGATTAAACATTCATTTTGTAGATACAAATTTAGATGGTATGATTGATGGCAACCCTATTCCTAAATT
This sequence comes from Nanobdellota archaeon, assembly GCA_038044345.1. Taxonomy (GTDB): domain Archaea; phylum Nanobdellota; class Nanobdellia; order Pacearchaeales; family GW2011-AR1; genus VGKP01. The sequence goes on along the minus strand of JBBTAG010000041.1, from coordinate 21,092 downwards.
GATTAATGATAAAAAAACTTACAATGGGAGCACAAAAACCTATGATTTTCTGCCGTCTGATGATGAAGAGGAAACAAATCGGAAATATTCGGAAGCTGTAAAAAAAGTTCTTTCTAGTATAAAAAGTAAAAAATAATAAGATTTAATAATACTCTCTTTCTTAGAATGATATGAAAAAAAGAGGACAGGTGCAGTTATCATTCAGCGTGATTTTTTCAGTGATTATAATTATTGCAACCCTTGCTGTTGCTGGATATATTATTGTTCAGTTCATAAATAGGACGAAAGATGTTGAATGCAAACTTTTCTATGACGATTTGCAAAAAAAAATTGATACTGCCTGGCAAGCAGATGATTCCGTTTCCAGCATTTTTACCGAGAGTGTTGCGGCTAAGACAGAAAAGGTTTGCTTTGGAAATGTAAGCCAAAATGTTCAAGATGAGAAAGACCAAGCAGCATATGATGCTTTGAAGAATTTTGCATCTACAACAGATAATTTGTTCTTTTATCCTAGAACTGTTTGCGGAGGAAGCAAATTTAGATTTAATTTGAAACATGCAAAAACAGATACTTTCTTTTGCGTATCTGTTATTAATAAGCAGGCTAGCGTTAAAGTTGCTAAAGGCAGCTTTGATTCTTTAGTTAAATTGTGCACAAAGGATAAACCTTGCCCAATTAGTGATGTTGCGCCTACATCTTGAACAAATAAATCATTTAGGAAAATATAAAAGCGGGGTTTGCTCTTTATTGACATGAAAAACAAGAGGGGTTTTGAGTTTAGTTTTGGCTGGATATTTGCGATAATTGTCGGAGCGGTGATACTTTTTCTAGGCATTTATGCTGCAATGAATCTTGTCAAACAGGCGAGAAGTACTGGTGATACGTTTGCAGGCAAAGAGTTGGGAATAATATTGACTCCAATTGAGACGAGTGCAGAGGATTTTAATAAACCGACTCCTATTAGTTTTCCTGTTGAAACGAGAGTTTATAATACGTGCGATTCATTGGGTAATTTTGGTTCACAAAAAATAAGTGTGGCTACAAAATCTAGTCTAGGAAAGACATGGGAGAAACCTGGCGTGGCAAGTACTTTCTATAATAAGTATATATTTTCTGCCAGCACAATTGAAGGCAAGAGCGCAACTGTGTTTGCAAAACCTTTTAATTTTCCATATAAAGTTGCAGATCTTATATTTATGTGGAGTAATAATGACAGCTATTGTTTTGTGAATGCTCCAGATGAAATGAAAGAAGAATTATTATTTGGCAACGTCAGAGGAGTTAATTTCACTTCATCTCCGACAGAATGTAAAAAAGGAAGTAAAAAGGTTTGTTTTTCTGGTTTAACTGGAGCAGGATGCAATGTTGAAGTTAATCTGGCTTCGCAAAGTGTAAAGAAAGATAAACAGACAGTTTATTATTATTCAGACAAGGGAAATGCTTTGTTGTATGGCGCCATTTTCGCTGATTCTGGGATATATGAGTGTCAAGTGAAAAGATTGATGAAAAGGACTGCGTCATTAGCTTTGATATATATAAGCAAGAGTGAATCTCTTGCTCCTAGAGGATGCAGTTCTAATTTGGAAGGAGATTTGTCTGCTTTTGTCAACCAAACTCTTTCTTTTAATAGCACAATTGAATTAAGATCTCTTGAGTTGAGTGTTGAAAATATAGGGAGGACAAACGATGCGCTGTCATGTAAATTATTTTAAAAATCAAAAGGGGCAGATGAAAATTCAGGAAATGGCGTTTGTTTTGGTTGCAATACTTATCTTCTTTGGAATTATTGCTATTTTCTTCTTAAGAATAGGTATATCTGGGCTGCAAGGCAGCGTTGAAAACCAGAGAGCAGAAGAGGCTAATGAAATTGTTAGAAAGCTTGCTGCTACACCTGAATTTTCATTTACATCAAAAGATTGTGATAATTGTATAGACCTGGATAAAGTGATGGCTCTCAAAGATAGAAAAGCGTATGCTGGATTTTGGGGGCTTGATTATTTGCAGATAAAGATACTTTACCCTGGAAAAACCGGCGAATGCAGTAAAGGCAGTTATCCTGACTGTCAGACTATAACGTTGATTAAGAATAAAAATGAAACAGGGATAGCGAAAAGTGCTTTCGTTGCCTTATGCAGACAAGAATTTAAACAAGGGGGATATGTAAAGTGTGAATTAGGAAGAATCTCTGCTTCTGGGAAGGGATTGGATTCTCTAGGAGGAACAAAATGATTGCATGGAAGAAAGGACAGGAGGAAATTGTCGGGTTTGTTGTAGTTGTTGTGTTGGTTAGTATTATTGCCATCATTTTCTTAGGAATATCGTTACGTAATGACTCTGTGCAGGTTAAGGAAAGCAAAGACATAAGGAGATTTGTGGATAGTGCTTTATTGTATACAAGTGATTGTGCCTTTGGATATGAACCTAATTATGCCTCTTTGAAGGATTTAATAGCTGACTGTTACCGAGACTCAGAAAAGAGTTGTTTGGACAATCGAAGCGTTTGTGTTGCATTGAATGATACATTAAAGGCAATGTTGGATACAAGCTGGAATGTTGGACCTGATGCCAATGTCAAGGGATATGAATTTAAGGCATTTTATTCTGTCAATGCAAGTGATGTAGATGCAGTCAAAATTATAAATATTGACAGAGGAAATTGTTCTTCCGAGACATACACTCGGGGAAGTGACTTTTTTTCAACAAATAGAGGAACAATAACCTGCTCTTTGAAAGTGTGTTACTCTTCTAGTTAAAGTTCGCTTTAATTTTATATTTTTATGTTTATTGTTATGATGTCTGAAGATAATATCGGCTTTAATCTCTCTCTTTTGCCTGTTTTTTCAGCAATCATTTCAATAAAGCCAAATCTTTCAAGAAGTTTTATGTCATTACTGACTGATTTAAAATCTCTTTCTAAAATTTTTGCTAAACTATACATTGAATTTGGTTTTTTTGTTTTGATTGTATAAAGAATCTTTGCTTTTTCATTGCTCAATAATTTTCTTAGTGCTGAAAGAGAATCAAAATCATATTCTTTTTCATCTTTGGTGAATTTTTTAAAAAAAGTTGCGAAAACTCCCTGTTCATCGACGACATTTATCTCTCTAATTTTTATTTTTTTTGCCATTAAATATATATGTTCTAATTTACCATATATATTATATGCATAAGGAGTATTTATATGTTTTGGTTAGTTATATATGTGAATAAATACCATATATTGATTGATTTTCGTCTGTATTTTTTTGAAAAGAGGTATATTTTAATGTAGTAACTGTTAGTGACAACGAAAGGTTTATAAAGCAATTTGAAACACACGAAGATACCATTCGCGTTAATTCAGTACATTGGGCAAAGGTTTTTAAACACCTTTGAATAAGATATTGTACTCTAAAAGCTTAGAGTACTGGCCAAGTATGGCTTACTTTCGTTAAGAAGGTAATATAAACTTGTGTCAGAGAGTAGCGTTTCGCTACATGCTCGACACGGCCCGGCGGATTGCAAATTAAAACGCAATCTCCCTTAGGGGGTATCCACTTTGGATTGCCAATCGTACGAGAGCTGAAAGGAGGTTTAAAAAAATGAAATTTAATTTCAAAAAAATTGTGTCTGTTTTGACTAGTACAGTTATGCTTAGTTCAACACTTGCTTTTGCAGCTGCAGCTAATTTTCCAGCCCCTTTCGTAAAGAATGGTGCGGGCGATGTTGCTGTTGTCTATGGTAGTGCTGCAGCCGGTTCAACCGACTATGCGGCAGTATTGGAGATAAATGCAAAATTGAATAGTGGGATAACTACAACTACTGGTGCAGTTACAACAATCACAGGTGATAATGTAAAACTCGAAAGAGGAAGCAATAAGTTCAATTATGCTGATGCTATGAACACGCATTTTGCATCATTGGATGATGATGAGCTTTCAACTGTTCTTAACAATGGTATATATTTGAACGATGTTAATACTGAATTCAAATATGAACAAAAAATTGAATTTGGTGCGGAGAATTTATCTTTCTTCCATGATAGTCAATTTAAAAATGACCTTGCAGTCCTTGGTTTTAATATGGATCGAAATGACCACATATTGAACTATACTCTTGACTTCACTCCAACTAATGCTGATGGAGTAAGTACAACGGGAAGTGACGAATTTGAAAAGTTGGACAATACTGAAATTGAAATGTTAGGAAAGAAATACTTTATTTCTGATATAGAAGGTACAACTAATGGGGTATATATTTCCCTTTTAGATTCTGCTAATGCAGCGACTATTTCAGAAGGTGAAACTACAACAGTCACAATAGGAAGTAGTTCTTATGATGTTTCTGTTGATTTCGTAGAGGACTCTAACACTGCTAAACTTTCTGTTAATGGAGAAACAACAAATTCCATAGATGAAGGACAAACTTATAAATTAAGTGATGGAACTTATGTAGGAATTAAGGATGTTTCTTACAACTCGAAAGATACAGGAATAAGCAAGGTTGAATTTACGTTAGGTTCAGGAAAAATTGAGCTTGAGAATCGTCAAGAAGTAGAATTCAATGACGAAGTCATCAGTGAGACTGAAGATTCACATGGATATACATCTGTAATAAAGGCGTATATTACAAATACTACTGCTTTTACTGTTGATAAAATAGTTTTAGAGTGGAATTTGAATGATGATGCTTGGCTTGCTCCTGGAGAAGAAATTGTTATGCCTGGATTCAATGCAATCAAGATATCTATGGCTGCTTGGAATATGCCAAAGGAAGAGAAGTTAGAAATTTCTGATGGTGGAGACTATGTTAGAGTTACTGCTCCTGTACAACAAGGCGAATTGAAATTGCCTATATTGTATACGAACACTTCTAATACTGGAATTACCGGAATTGGACAAGACGCTACACGCTTACTCGTTACAAGTGCGTCTGTAGATCCTGAATTCACTCTTTTTGAGACTCTTAATAGCTATTTTGTAGCTACATGGATAAGCAGCTCAGATGAAGCTGAATCATATGCTTATGAAATACAATCTATAACTTCAAATAGTGGTAAGAACACTACTAAATTGAGGAATCTTGTTACAGGTGGATCAGACTTGCAGTTTGATACTGTTGGAGATACAGAACTTGTTGGGCAACTGACATTCACTCTTGTAAATTCAAGTGATTCTGGTGGAAATGCTACCATATCTGTTTCAGGAACTGAAGCGTACGGAAATTTACTTGCTACAAAGGAAGGGCTTGTAATGAGTTTGCCTGTACTTAATGTTACGGCGACTACACCTACTGGACTTGGGGCTATAAACTTAAACGCTACAAACGTAAGTAACCCAACGACATGGACAATGCAGTTCTTCGAAGAAGACAAGGATGAAGCAGTCTTTAGCAACTCGGCTACTGATAAAAACTTTACCATTACAATTGATGGAAGTGACACTGATGGTACACAAGTTACTGGAACTTCATTGACTGAGGTTGATGAGGAGAAAAATAGTGACTGGGAAATTGCATACGTTGCATCTGATCTTGCCACAAAGGTAAGATTGTACAATCCTTCAGGTTCTGCTTTGAAGAAACTTGAGGTTTACTATCCTGGTGCAGAATCATATGCTGATGTATATGTTTCTGAAGCTGATGCTGTAGTAGGCGGAGGTTCAACAGGAGGATTAGCAGTATCTGACAGTGAAATTGCTAGTGTTAATAGTAAAAACTTGATAGTTGTCGGGGGAAGTTGCGTAAACACGGTAGCTGCAAAGCTATTGGGCAGCGACACACCTCTTTGCGGAGCAGATTGGGAATCTGCAACAGGAGTTGGAGCGGGATCATTCCTTATCCAGACTTTTGCATCCCCATATGCGTCGTCTAAGATAGCTACATTAGTTGCCGGATACAATGCAGGAGATACAACTGGTGCAAGTAAATACTTGACAACTCAAACACTTGATGTTGAAACTGTGGGCACAAAGATTAAGAAAACTGTTGCTGAAACAGCTTCCTTAGTTTAAGGCTTAAAGTATACAAATTTTTTCTTTTTTCTTTTTTTTCTTTTATTTTTTCTTTTCTGTAATCGAAAGATTTATAAGTACTTATGTCCATAGGTACTTATGGGAGAAATGAAAATAATCTTGCCTGACGAAATTGAGCAGGAATTTAGAAAAATGGCTATGAAAAGATTTGGCTACCAAAAGGGGGCAATTAGTGAAGCTGCAAAGATTGCAATAAAACAATGGTCTAATTCAAGAGAGAACGAAACGAAGATTACTGTTGACTGGAACGGTTTGAGAGGAATATTAAAACATATTAAAAAAACCTCTGTTGAATTGCAGCATGAAGTCGGTGAGCAAATAGCTAAAAAATATGTTAATAGACACTAATATCTTTCTGGAGTTCCTGCTGGAGCAGGAAAAGGCTGAGAAGGCTTTTTTATTTGTAAGCAGCGTTTCTTCAAAAGAAAAATCTAGAGCGTATATCTCTGATTTTAATGTCGACTCAATACTTATAGCAATGGCTCATAATAATTCAAAAATTGAAAAAATGAAAGAATTCTTGAATAACATAATCAATTCGGAAGGATTGATAGTTTATGATATCACTATTGGAGACAGATTAAAGGCTGTTAAGTTTATGGAAAAATACAAACTTGATTATGAAGATGCTTTGACTTTGCAGGCGGCAATTTCAACCAAATCAGAAGAAATTGTTAGTTTTGATAAGCATTTTGACAATATTAAAGAGATAAAAAGAATTGAACCTTAGATTTATGCAAGATTAAGTTTTTAAACAGCCTATTCTAATTCATAATATGAGAAGAATACTGACAAAGGAAGAAATGCTGGTGAAAGAGAAAAGGAGAAACAGAATAATCAGTTTTGTTATACTTGTGATTATGCTTGGAAGCACGGTAGGTTTTGCTTTTGTCTTTAAGAGTGATAATTCTAATGGAGATGTGCAAAACCTTCCTGGAAAATTATATAATTACGGGGATAAATGGGCTGCTGAAGTTGATGGACAGCAATTTGTTTTTTCAAGTTCTCCTGGGTCTATTAATTCGACTGACGTTGTTTTGTTGTCTACACCAAATCAATTTTATGGCAAGCCGCTTTATATTGATACATCCAGTCAAAATATGTATTCTGAAATAGCATCTACACTTGGAAGATATGCCGAAAGAGTGCAAGAAGCCTGCTATTCATCATGCGAGAACATAACTTTTGCAGAAAAAACATGCGAGGATAATTTAATTGTGATTAAACCTGCAGAAAAAAATAAAGTATATCAAAATCAAAGTTGTGTTTTTATTGAGGGAGATATGAGAGCAGTCGATGCATTCTTATACAAATTGTTTGATTTATCATAGTAAAAAAATATAGAAAAGTTTAAAATGTGGATATAATAGAGTGAGAAGATGGAAAAAAATAAAAAAACTGTTAAAACAAAGGAAAAAACTCCTATTGAAAAGAAAGAGAAGGAACCAAAAGTAAACTCTCTAAAAAAGGAGGAAGGTGGTGAGAAGAAAGAAGAAGGTGCTAACAAAAAAGAGATTTATTGGATTATTGGGGTTATGGCTTTTGCGCTTATAGCTATTGCACTTATACCTATGATTTCTAAGCAGGCAAACACCTTCAAATACGAGGGGCTTACATTTACAAAAGAAAGATTTGGTGAAATCCCTGTTTTTCATTATTATTATTACACTGGAGATGCGGGGAAAGAACACCGTTATAATATTTATATGAGGACAGACCCTAGAGAAAATAATGTATCTGTTGATGGTGAAATAGGATATCCGAGAATTGGGGATGTAGTTTTTGTTTCTCTTAATTCTACAGCTTTTCAGAAATGCGAAAATGTGCTGAGAGAGATGCATACTATTGCTGATTTCTTGAATGGGAATGGCTATGTCGTAAAAGCGGGCAATCCTGATGAAAATTTTGCAAAACAAAACAACATTACATATGTTACATGCAAGACAAGACCAAGCAATATGGTAATATTGATTACTCCTGGTGATGAGACTAAAATATTGAGCAATGATGACTGCCAATTCATAACGGTAAATAATTGCGAATTACTTCCTGCGATAGAAAAGTTTATAGTTAAATCTCTTATAGACGGTAAAAAAAGGTCTTTGAATTCAACTCTATCATAAAAATCATATTTCTAATTTATTTCATAACTTTATTTCTATTTCTGTTTACAATCATGTAAAGACCGATAATCAATAGGCAAAATATTACAAAAAGAATGGTGATTAAACTCATATTCTTATTTGCTATTGCAATACCGAAGAAATAGCCAAAATATATCAACACCAGACTCCAAAAGGCAGATCCAAATAACGTGTAGACAGAAAACTTCCATATTGGCATCTTTGAAAATCCTGCTGGAATCGAGATAAGATGCCTGACAACTGGAAGCAATCTTGAAATGAATATAGTTATTTCTCCATGCTTTTTGAAGAAAAACTCTGATTTTATTATTGAATACTCATCTAAAAATACAAATTTGCCGTATTTTTTGACTAATGAATCTACAACTTTTCTTCCTAAATATCTTGAAAGAAAGTAAATTAGCAATGAACCTAAAAGGCTGCCAAGCGCACTGAAAATAATGACAAATAAAACATTCATTTCTCCTCTTTGGACAAGAACACCTGCTGGAATTAGAACTAATTCGCTTGGAAGAGGGAATATTGTGCTTTCAATAGCCATCAATAGGAAGATGCCTAAATAACCCATAGAACTTATGGTTGTTATAAGATATTGTACTGAACTGCTTATTAATTCTAATATTGCCATATCTTTTTATTGTTTGTCTTTATTTATCACGTCATGAAATATGTTTTTTACGTCTGAATAAAAAGGTATTGCATTTATCTTAAAAACCCAGACATTCAAAAACCATAATCCAACAACTAAAAATGTACTTCCAATGTACCAAACTACCTTATGAGTTAAATCAAAAAAAGAATATCCCGATAGATAGAGAATTGAAAAAATAAATATCCTGATTATATTGAGAAATAAGAAAGAAATTATTAGAAAAGAGATGCTTTTTACTCTTGTTTTTATATTCATAGGCGTTGTGAAGTTCAAAAGCAACAATAAATAATACGCAGAACCGGCTATGCAGGCAGATACTAAGCTTATATAATTTCCTTCGATGAATAAAGTATTTGTTCCTGGTAAAAGGATTATACTTGAATAGACTATCTTGAGCAACCAATACACTGGATATATGGTCAATGGTGTTAGTAAATAGTAAATCAGAAAAAAACCAAATAAGGCAAGAAGCACTAGAAAAATATAGCGCCCAAGCAACGCGAACATCTCTTTATATTCCATTATCGATTAAATAAATAGATGTTTAATAATCTATTGTTTTTAACCTAAAGAAAAAATTTATCTTCTTGACAATTTTACGGCAACAATAATTATCAAAATTATTAACACTAAATTGATTATTCCAATTACCCAGACTAGGGCATTGTTCTTGAATACTCCAGAGAATAACGAACCTGAGCTTGCAATTGACACTTCAACTGTTCTTGATTCTATTTTTCCGTTTGCCAATGCTTCAATAATGAATGATTCTGATCCAGCAGCACTGTTCTTCACATTCAGATTGATTGTTACATCAGAGCTTTCTCCAGAATTCAAAGTTATTGTTTTAGGGGAAACTTCATTTAATGTTGCCCATGAATCAAAACCTTTTGCGTTAACTATAAATGAAGTTGTGCTATTTCCAAGATTCTTTATGGTTGCTACTACAGTCATATCCTGCCCTGCTTTTGCATCTGATTCCAGAGAAGCTGAAATGCTCGCTATTCTAGCTGTTGATTGTTGGACAGAACAACCAATCAAAATCAAAGGAACTATTTCATCATCGTCTGAACTTTGACGATAATTTCCGTTTTTATAATCATATTCAGATGACAAGGCCAACTTATAAGTTTTATCTGCCGCACTTTGCGGAATGTCAAATGTGAATGTAATCTTTTGATTATCCCCTTGATCCAAGCCATTGCCAATTTCATAATTTGAGTCAATGCCCAACTCTTTGTTGATAAGATTTATTCTTACTCTATCTTCATCCTGGTCGCCTATGTTGTAAACATCTGCTTCAAGAGTCACAGCATCCCCACAAGTTACATCTGAAGGTGTCAGCTTAATATTATCAAACGCCATGAATTTGCCCTCATCGTTTTCCTGCTCCACAGACACCTCTTCAAATGTGGAACTGCTCAAGTCGCTGGATGAATCGACGCATATTTTGCTCTCCCCAGATTTCTTGCTATATGCTTTGACTGCAAGCTTATAATCCCCTGAATCCATATCTGCCGGAACTTTGAATTCAAATGTTGCAATTTCCTTATCACCGTCGTTTATGTCTCCAAGATCTATCCTTTCTTCATCGTTATTTATGAACTCCAGGTTTCCTACTTTGTTGACACCAGACGAGTCATACAAACCAAGTTCAACGGTTACGTCGTCAACGTCATTGTCACCGACATTTTCCACTCTAACCTCAACAGTTATGGTGTCTAGAAATCTCCAAGCGTTGTCGTCTTCCCCGTCGCTGTTTATTTCCACCCTATCAAGAGTCAAGTTTGTTCCTGCAGCACCATTCTTGCAGAATGTCTTTTCAACTGAAAACGAAGCTGAATTTGAATGCACTGTTCCTGAATTTGCAGTAACTGTTACTGTATTTGTTGTTCCAAAGCTTAATCCTGAAAAGTCACTGGTTGAAACTGTGAATGTACTTGAAGCAGTATTCTTGGCCAATGAAGCCAATGTATTAGGAGAAACTGAAACTGAAGCTTTTGAAGTTGAGAAAGTGATGCCTGATACCTCAACATTACCTGTATTTCTTACCATGAAAGTGCCGTTTTGACTTGGGGTGATTTTTGACTGTCCAACTTCAATAGACAAAGCAGGCGAGCTTGCTATATTGATTGTGAAAGTTTCCGAAGCTAGTCCTGCACCTGCAATAATCGTAGCAGTCATTGGGTCGCTTTGATATTGTGGAATAGAAAAGTTTGCGCTTAATGAAACAGTAGTATTGCTATCGATAAAAGTTGGCAAAGATGAAAGGGAGGTCCATCGACCGACTGGTGTGCCAGACCATATTAGATTGTAGTTTGCAGAGTCGCCAGTGTTATCTAAAACAAATGGAATTGAGATAACGGTGTTATGTTGAACATTATTTATCGTTTGATTTGCGTCAATAGTCAATGCACTTACTGAGCTAAAAACTAAAAATAGCGTCAATAAACTTAAAACGAAATTTTTTGCTATCATTTTGTGTTGTAACTTTGAAATTACAATAGTATTTAAATGTTTCGGTTTATTTAAATAAAATTGCAATAACTTTCCCATTGATTACTTATAATCGGAGCATTTAAATAAATCATTGTTCTATAAAATATACAATAACGGGGTGAATTTAAATGGCTATAAGAGCAAGAGAAAATTTAATCGGTGCATGGGCTTTCTTGATAGGGATTATTTTAGCAATAAGTGTAGGAATATTCGCTGCAAGCAAGATAAGCCCGCTCATAATGTCAATACTTGCAGTTTTGGGAATAATTGTTGGAATATCTGTCTCTGAAAAAGATGTGCAAACATTTTTGCTTGCTTCTGTCTCTCTTGTAATTGTAAGCTATATGGGTATATCTGGACTTGTTTTAGGAGCTGCTGTGAGCGGAATATCTTTAGGAAAGATAATGTCTTATGTTTTACAAACGTTGCTTGCTATGTTTGTTCCTGCAACTATTGTAGTTGTCATAAAGACTGTTTTCTCAATTGCTAAGATTTAGCAGAATTTACATAATTTAATTAGATTTTGCACTAATTGTATATATTATATAGGAAGTCCTATATGGCGCACGAGATCTAGAATTTTTATCTAAAGTGAAGTTACACGAGGCAAGACCTCGTGGCATCTTTAGTGAAATTTGAACCTGTTATTATCTCCTGCAACAACTTAGCATTATCAGGCATTAGATAATTATTTTTAATTTATATCGTAATCCTGCCTTGCTTTCATCCTATGGCAAGACCATGTGGTATAACGATTAATTAATGATTAGACTTAGCATAATTTTCTTTTAACAATCCATAAAATATTTCATCTTTTATTTGCCCATCTGCTTTGCTTCTTCTTGCTTTGACTTTTAATCCTTCTCGCTTGAAACCAAATTTTTCTAATAACTTTCCAGATGACGGATTTCCAGTGAAAACTCCTGCTTCCAACCTTCGTAATTTTAATTTATTAAAGGAAAAATCAATTAATACCTTTAAGGCTTCTGAACCATATCCTTGTCTATGATGCCTTTTTCCCAACCAGTATCCAACTTCTGCACAACCTTGATATCTGTCAACTTTGTGTAAACCCATGGCTCCAATTATTGCCTTTTCAGATTTTAATTCTATTCCGAAAGTACAGTCTATTTGCGACTTTTTCTTCCTCTTTTTTGAACGTATCCAGAATAAGGCATCCTTTCTTGCATATGGATAAGGCACAACCAACAACCACTTACTAACTTCCAAATTGTCAATATTTTGAACTATGCTATTTGCGTCGGATTCTTTCAATGGACGCAAAATAAGTCTTTTAGTCTTTAATATCATTTTACTTTTTAAAGGTAATAACGGTAAATTAATTAATAAAATCAGCTTTTGCTGCCTTCGGAGTTGGAGTTTTATGAATTTGCGCAAATTTTGGTGTTGCAATTATTATATTTTCTCCGAACCCTGCGATTGAACCTTCTATTGCATCCACAGTTTTCTTGATTTTTGAAATTGCTCTCTTCAACTCAATAATATCCTTTGTTTTTAAAATGCGAATGTCAATGACTGCGATTGTAAATCCTTCTCTTATTGAGTTTAAAACGTCATTAATATCGTCAAACTGTCTTAGAACAAATGGCTTTACTATCACCTTTGAATCCTTACTTGAAGGTTCCGAAGAGTTCAAATCAACTTCAATATATTCTTCTGAACCTGAATCTCCACCCAACAACTTTTTTAAACTGAATGCCATGATGAAATATTGAACTGCGGGGTTTATAAATATTGCTGTTATTTATAAATTATATTTGTTTGTAAATAAACTTTTTTGACTTCACATAACTGATTACTTTTTTGCTGAAAAAGAAGAATTGATTTGCTCTCGAAGAGAATTTGCTCTTTCTTCGACGGATTTTTCTTGTTTTATAATTGTTGAAATGCGCAAATCTAAAATTTTTTTTCGCTCATTTAGATTGCTATTTAATGAATCAACATTCGTTTTAATCATCAATCCAGATAAAATTCTGTATACCTCTGAAGGTGTTTTTTTTATCTCATCTGCTGCGTTTTCAATTTCATTGAGCTCAACTTGTAAATTTTGTTTTTCCATAGAAAAAGATTGCAAGTTTCTCTCTAAATTTTGTAATTCCTGAATTTTTTCTCCTATCTCTTGACTAATTTCCATGCTAAAAAAAGTTAAACTGCTTTAAGCTTCACTATCTGTGCTCTTGGTTTAAAAAAAATCTTCGCTCCACAATTTGGGCAGACGAATCTCTTTTCCAATATCTTTGAGCTAATTGGTTTTTCGCACTTAAAACATTTATACTGCGCCATATTTTTTGATGGAAAAGATGATTTTTAAA
>JBBTAG010000041.1:0-7353 GCA_038044345.1 Nanobdellota archaeon | reverse complement strand
TAATTCGATATCCTTTTTCGTCTTCTCTTGGTTCTATTCTAACAATATTTTTTAACATTTTATCATCTAAAAAGTAGGTTTTTTAATTATTTGTATAACAAAAGATATATGAAAGAAATTATTTTTTCTCAATAAGAGTGTATGCTGGACCTGCAAAAATCTTACCAGTTTTTTGATCTTTCCAGATGCCTGCAGCTATTCTTCTTGCTCTTCCTTTTTTATAAAATGGTGAAGGCTGTCTTACTCTTTGCAATGATTCTATAGCATTATATTTTGTTCTCACTCTAACTCCATACCCTGCACCAAACTTTCCTGCCGCCTTAATCTTTTTTGTTTTTGCTCCCATAAAAATCCAGAGAAAAAGCAGGTTTTTAAATCATTCTATTGGGGATTTATTTTTTCGTCTTCGTTGTATCTTATTGGGTGGTGAAGATTGCCTTTTTCATCCTTTATGTATTTTCCATCTATTAAGTGTTTACATTTTACACTTGTGTCAATATAAAAATCAAATCCTAATTCGTTCGCTCTTTTTCTAAAGCCAAGGTCATCAAGTGCCTGCTTCTCAGTCTTGAAACCCATACTTTTTAAGTCCAAGTTTTCGTACTTTATTTTTTCAAAAATATTTTTTGATATAAGCAGACAACCTGCTGAAGGGTGCTTTACCTTGTAAGTCTTATTTGACTCATATTCTTCAAGAGTCATATGCCTGCTTAAATCCTTAGCAGATTTCACATATTCTGGAAATTTAATCTGTTTTGATTTTATCTGCTCAAATTCTTCTTCTGTGATATCCAACCAGGCAACTGGAAGAAATTTTAATTTTCCTGAAGAATAAAAATAGTTTAGATAAACTCCACTTATCAGATCTTTTTTAGACGAAAGTAATTTATTTATTATGTTTGGAGGAACAATTACATCCTGGTCTAACATCAAAATAAAATCGCAATTTTTTGAAATAGCGTATTCAATTATTTTATTTCTTGAATCAATTAACCTATTTATTTTGTTTTTGTCTTCTGGATTGAATCTAAGAACATTTATCTTTTTTTCTTTTATAATATTATAATATGAATCTGTATCTGAATTGTCTACTAACAGCAAGGTGTAATTATCAAAATCTATTGATTTTATTCCTTCGAGAAAATCATCCAAACAATATTTCATACCAACATAGGTAGGACAACCTATCAAAACAGATGGATTATTTGATTCCATTTTAAATAAAATGGGGATACCCGGATTTCAACCGGGGTCTCCAAGTCCCAAACCTGGAATACTAAGCAGGCTATACTATATCCCCACATAATTAAGATAAAAAAATAGGTTTTTAATTGTTGCTAATTGTATAATTAACTGATAATTCTTTTAAGACAACCAATTTATTTCTTTTTAGCAGCTGGTTTTTCTTCTTTTGCAGGCGTTGCGGCTGCTGGCGTCGTCCCAGCTGCCGGTGCTGCTCCTGGAACTGCTGTGGCTGTGGCTGGTGCTGCTGCAGTTGCTGCGGCTTTAGCTGCCTCTTCAGCTGCTTTAGCCTCGGCAATTGCTTTCTGCTCTTTATCTTGTTTCTCTTTGAGAACCTTATAGAAATCAGCAAGTTTTTTACTTTTTTCCTCTGAAACTGATGTGATTTCGTTTTTTATCTCATTCGCATAAACTCCAGAATCAATATCTTTTTCTATCTCTTTTGCATGTTTATTATCGATTAAAACACCAAGCGAGACACAAGTTCCGACCACTAATTTGATTGCTGACTTGAGATCTTTTGCCAGTAATGAATTTCGTTTTGTTTTTGCAATCTCTATGACTCTTTCAAAAGCCACATTGCCAACCTGATATCCCCCAGCTAAACCTGATCCTTTTTCAACCCCAATTTCTTTCTTTATCAACTCAGCAACAGGGGGAGAGAAAACCTTTATCTTGTAATCTTTTGTTTTTGAATCAACATCTATTTCAACTGGTACTTTTGTTCCTTTGAAACCAAGAGTAGCTGTATTTACGTCTGATATTACCTTTCCGAGATTGATTCCGAGAGGACCTATTTGTTGAGCTACAGCTGGCCCAGGTTTCATATCTCCGCCGTCAACTATTAATTTTATTATCATTTTATTTATCCGAATCCAAAATCATCATCGTCTTCGATTTTTGATTTCGATTTATCTTCTGCTGATTCAATTTCCTTATCTTCACGTCTTATAACCTTTATGTTATCTATCTTTACAGTAACTGGAATAGGAACTGACGCTCCAAGAAGAGAAACAACTACTTCTCCTTTCTGTTTATCAACTCTTGTAACTTTTGCCTGCTCATTTTTGAAAGGCTCTGCAATCATTTCAACAATGTCACCAACTTCAATATGATAGTCTTCGGCTTTTGGTTCTATCATATTTTTTATTTCTTCATAAGTTACTGTTTTTCCAACTATTCCTCTGATATACGGCAAGTTAAATGCGGCTTCTTCGGCTGATTCACGATCAGCAGCTTCCATTATTATATATCCTTTGAGTCCATGAGGTCTTATAATTGAGAATACATTTACAGCTTTCTTTTCTGCACGTTGTGCTATCATATCGAGAGCACGGTCTTCCTTATTTGATGTAACTTTAATAATGAACAACATTTTATTATCCTTCTGCACTTTTCTCGTCGGAAAATGATAATCTTCGTGAGTTAAAGTGCACACTACCTCTTAATTATCTAAGAAGTAGACAGTTATACTTCGAAAAAAGGGTTTTTAAATATTTCTAGATTGCTTGAATGGCATATGTCTGTGAATTGCATGAACAAATTGAGATATATGTTACCACTTTATAGATACTACGAAAGCAAATATTTAAATAGGCAAATATTTGTGATTATTTATGCATAAAAAAAAACTCACAGAAATTTGCAAAGGGATGTATTTTGGACAAAAAGTAGACATTGAATATCAGGAAAGTCCAAAATCAGTTCTAGAGGCGTGTTTAGTTTTTAGAAAATATGAGGAGACTGATGATGGAAGATGTGTGGTCTGGTTATCCAAAAATACTGTTCGTGAAAATTATAATTCTTCAATCAAAATTCCCAACGAGCATTTACCACAAATTGACAATACTGAGATTATAACATTCTTTCCTAGAAAATATTTTGTTGATACAAGTTTCACAAGGAATGGAAGATTGAATGGAGTAAGAATGAATATGGTAGAAGTAAATTCAGAGCGTTCACCAGAGCTAGAAAGAGAAACTGCTGAAAGAGAAACTTCCCATAAGAGACTGGTTCCTGCTTAAACAATTAAGCGTTAGAATCTAACTTTTTAAGATACTCTTTTGTTCTTTCAATTATCTGTGGAATTAAAAATTTCTCTATTTTTGTTTCAAAAACTTCTGAAAGGGGAGCAAATTCAGATAGACGATATTTGTTTTCTTGTTTATCAACTAGAAGGGCATCTCTTAATCTTTTTAATTGTCTGCGAATGTTACTTTCAGCAAGGCCCTTATTATCTTGAGAAGATTCTTTTCTTATTGATTGAACCTTGTCCCTTATTTCAAAAGAACTAAGCCATTTCTTGTCTTTACGCGCAGAATTGAGAACTATTACAATGTCCACAATTATGTCTCTTGAATCTCCTGGTTGCAATATTCCTAGGGAAAGGCAAACCTTTCTTACCAAATCTCTTTCTGAAGAATCATATGGTTTTTCATACCTACGAAGAGTAATTTCTGACAAAGGTATATCTTTAACCATGAATAAGAGAGAATAATAATGATTATAAATCTAATTATTGTTGCAAAAATATGGAATTAGTTGCTTTTTTAGGAAATGACAAAGAATCATGGGGACAAATTTCTGCCTTGATTAAAAGGGCAAAGTGGGATAAAATCCTCATTGTTAAAAATAAAGAAGCGGATGATTTTCCCATAGAAAATTCTGAAACTATAAAAATCAATACTAATCAGCCTATTGCTCTCCTAAAAAATGAAATGGTTGAAAAATTGAGAGAAAAACTATCTGGTGAGTTTGAAATCGCTCTTTCAATTGCATCTGGAAATGGAAAAGAACATATGGCTATTATATCTGCGTTGTTATGTATTCCGGTAGGAATAAAATTAGTTGCCTATACAAAAGATGGTGTTGAATTCATAAATTAAAATGACTAAATACAAATACAAGCTTAAGTTAATTAAAGATAATTTTTCTGGATTTAGAGTTGGAGAGACATGTTACAGAATCGAAAATTCCGGAGGATTACATGAACCTCTTAAAACAGATTCAAATGATGTTAGAGTAAGGGAACAGCTATTGGTATATGCTCAATATAGAATAAATGAAGAGAGCAGAAAAAATAAAGGCCATGCACTTAACAAATTAGAATTAACTTTAACTGTAAAGATTTAAATTATTCTTCGTCTTTTTCTAAATCAGACTCTTTAATATTTGCTGCCTTGAAAATTGGTTGAGAATCATCTTCGATTTCATCCTCTATTGATTCTCCTAAAGGATTTTCAAAATCAGTTTCTATTTTTTCAGCTCTTTTTTTTCTATCTTTTGTAATTTCGGACCTAACAGATTTCATTTCTTCTTCAACTTCCTTTCTCATTTGAGCCAACATAGGTGCATTTTGTTTTTCATATAAATGTTTTAATAATATCCAAATTTCTTCAAAATGCCCTTCTTGTTCAAGCCAGACTTTATGCTGATTATCCAAGTGCAATAAAGGAACAAATGTTGCAATTCTGTCTTCGGTGTTTTCTCCTGCTAAGTCTGTAAATCCGAGTTTTGTCTCTCTTTGAACGAAAATTGCTTTTAATTTTTCATAGACTTCATTGATTTTTTCCCTTATATTTATTCTTTGTTTTGGAAGGAAAAGGGCTGTTTCATATTCTTGTTGTTTTGCAACAACAATTTTTTTGATACGACGATTTTCAGTGACAATTGCTTGATTAAGAGCTTTCATTAGTTCATCAAGGGTCACCTTTTTAAATCTTGGAAGGGGAGTTTTTGCAATTAATAATGGAATGTCTTCATCTAATTCAATTCTTTCTTGACTATACTTCTTTTGCTCTTCTTTTTTTCCGAATAGGATTGCATCTAAACTTGGTAATTCGTGATTTAATAATATTTCAGATTTCATCCTTAACAGCAAGGCGGCGGCAAGAAGTACCTTGCTTGAAACGAAAAAGTTTGCCTCTTCTAGTTCTTTCACTTTTTCCAAATATTTATTTGCAAGAAGGCAAATATCGATATCCCAAGGGTCTAACTGGGATGTGTTAATTAAATCATATATAATTTCATGCCAACTGAGTTTTTCACCAAAAAGAAGGCTATGTATCTGCTCCTGTCCGACTTTTCCATTATCTGTCTTAGTGTCACCAGTATTATTTATTTCTGTATTTTGAATATTTTCCCTTATATTTTCCATTTTCAATTAGAAGATTACCATACCCTCCTTTTTTCTTAGTATAGATAAGTTTAAATGCCTTTTCTCTTTCTATTGAAAGTGATAAAAAGGTGTATTCATTTCATAGTTACAACAAAACCGAAAGATTTAAATACCTTTTATGCTTGGATATATTATCACCTCTTTTTTCCCAGAAGAGGACGTTTCATCGCTCTTTTTGATTGGTGGGGCCTCCTCTTCATGGGTTATAAAATTTGTTAAGATTTGTGTTGGTTTGACCCATACGGGAGAAAACAAGAGTTGTTTCATCTGGAGAAAAGAAACCAAAAGATGATGATAAAGAGGATTTCATATTCTTTAAAGAAAAGAGAGCTGAAGTACAATAATCTGGTCTAAAATCCAGCACGAATTTACGAGGCTCTTTCATATTATATTATAAGATATAAATCTTTAAAATGGATTGCATTCTCAACTTGGAATGGCAAGTCATAGATTGGTTTCCGAACTTCGAGGCATAAATCCTTCGGAAGAAGCAAGACGAGAGGTCGAAATATGGACTGAAGATTCTTCGGCACTATTATTCTTGATTAATAAAGCAACATCTCCAAGCTCGAATGTTCCTGAAGAGATATGGATTGGAGAATCTTCTAAGACAGTTATAGATTATATCTTTCAAAATGAAAAAAGAACTGTTGGACTTGAACAAATTGGAGTTTTATATGAAGTTTCTCCTGAAGGAGTATATTCAAGAGTCAAAACTTTAAAAGATAATGCAACTGCAAATTCCATCGGAGATAAAATAAGAGAATACTTTTTGGTTAGGAATAGAGGAAACGATAAATATGCTGTGCAAATTTGGTCAACTCCGAACCATTGTAATGGTATTTTTAATGCTAGTGCTTCGTGTATTGAAGATTTTGCTGCTTAAACACTTCTTCATGGGTTATAATCCTCAAAAGATTATGATTTTGATATGAGAAAATAAGAGAAATTATTTTCTGGGAGAAATGGTACAAAAGAAGAGGTGGTAAATGGTGATTTTATAATCATCGATTGATAAAAGAGTAATTCTTCAAATCACTATAAACAAAGTCCTTACAATAGGCATTAAGTAATTATCCGAATTACTTCATACTCCTCAAAAGAAGAGCTTATATCTTATCTAGAATTAAGCACGCTTTATTTGAGGTTTGCGAAAGGGTTAAAAAGAGGATTTTACTAAATAGATTATGGCTAAACAAGAGGTAAAAAAGAAATTGGCAGGTATTGGTGGATGGTTAGGTTTGTTTCAATATTTATCAATTGGTCTCTTAATTGGTATTGGTGGTATCCTCACTAGCATATTTTTTGTCGGTCTTCGAGGTGCGACTATTTTAGTTACAATCTTGACGGTAGCAGTATTTGTTTTTATATTAATCAATATAATACTAGTTGAAAAAAAGAGGTTATCTGCTCCAAGGAGGATAATTTCATTTCTTTGGATAATATGCATAATCTCAGTTTCAATAGTTTTTCTGCAGCCATCTTTATTTGTTTCGGAAGGGGTTGATGAAACTGCATATACAGTAATCAGTTCATTGGTTATAACGATTATATGGACTTTGTATTTTCTAAAGTCAACAAGAGTAAAGAACACATTTGTTAAATAGCAATTACATAGTTTGATACTTTCTACATTAGCCCCCGATTTCCGCCTTTTCTTTTTACATCCTTCTTTTCTACCTTTCAGTGGGCTAGGCACGAACAAGCTTTTGAATATAGAATCAACTTAGTATCTCCGAATAATATTTAATACTATAAAGTTACTCCGAAAAGCTTATATATTTAACCTATCTATTAGATAGGTATGAAAAGAGTAAAGATAATAACAAAATCAACGCTTACTCTGAAAGGAATAAAATGTTTTCTTGAAAGAGAAGTTAAACCCTTTGGAACAAGTGCAAGAATAGACTTTCCAAAAGAATTCATCGGTAAAA
>JBBTAG010000040.1:0-4716 GCA_038044345.1 Nanobdellota archaeon | reverse complement strand
GGAGGATTAAAATGTTTGAAGAGCTATTTATAAACAAAAGTAAGCAAGTCTAGTATTATAAACAATCAATTAATTATTCACACTCTAATTCCTCTGTATAAAAAAATAAAAAATAAAGAAATTTTTCATACCAACACCTCTCTAAATCTTTTCTCCATTTTTGGTTAGTATCTTTTACTTGGCATCACCATTTTTGTCTGCAATCCCAACACAATGCTGTCCGTGGATTTTTCACGGATTTCATTAATTCTTGCATAAACCTTTCCTCACTCATCTGTGCAAGGTCATATGTCATGTCAAACAGTTCGCCACACCTCCGGCACTGCGCAGGTATTGCACTTATTTGTTTGTTCATAAAAAAAGTAAATCATTTTTCTTTAAATACTAACATATAATTTCAAAAATTGTTTTTCTATACACACAAATTTATATATCCAGTCACTCCTAAAAGACAATCAAACCTTTTTAAATAGTTTAAATACTGTTTCACTGCAATAAACAACACAATTTTTTTGTCGAATGAAACTATTCCACATAAATTCCCGGCTTTCCGGATTTTGTTTTTGCAGACTTAGATTCAGGATCATACTTCTTCTTGTCATTTACAGAAAAAACAACAACTTCTTTGCCAACTCTCTTGCTCAATTGAGAAGAATCATAATTTTCAATCTCATTTGGAATAACATAAAGATATACCTTCTCTGCATCCTTGCTAGATTTTTCTTTAACAATCCTCAAAACATTTAATATATCGCTGATAGTTTTATCGACTGCTTTTTCAACAATATCAAATTTCTCATTTATTTTTTTCTCATCAGCAATTGGCCATTCGGCAGTTGAAACAAACCCTTTATTTCCAATACTCTCCCAGATTTCTTCAGCAACATGCGGGCAAAATAGAGAAATTATTTTAATTAATTTTCCAACATCTCCCTTAGAAATTTCACTTTCAAGAGAATCAAATAATTCTCTAATTTTTATAACAGCCAGATTATATTGTAAATTCTCAATATCGGACGTAACGCCTTTAATTGCCTTATTCAGTTTATGCTGCATTTTTTCACTTGATTTCCCAATTTTTAAGTTTTTTATATTTTCAAACACTCTAACAATAAATCTTTGTATGCTTTCAATTCCAGTGCTACTCCATGTAGAATCTTTATCAGGTGATGCAACTGAAACTAAAAACATTCTAAAAGAATCAACACCATATTTCTCGCTTATGTCTAAAGGATCAATAACATTTCCCCTTGATTTCGACATTACAAATCCATCTTCAGCATGAATCATTCCTTGATTAAACAATTTTACAAATGGCTCGTCAAACTTCAAATAACCCAAATCCCTTAAAACTTTTGTAAAAAACCTTGCATAGATTAAATGCATACAAGCATGTTCCGCTCCTCCTACATAAAAATCAACGGGCATCCAATGACTCATTTTCTTTGTTTCAAAAGGTTCTTTCTTATTTTCTGGGTCTGTAAATCTTAAATAATACCAACTGCTATCAAAGAAGGTATCCATAGTGTCTGTTTCTCTCATTGCATTGCCAGAACATTTTGGACACTTAACCTCTAAAAATTCTTTATTTGTTACAAGAGGATTCCCTTCTCCAAATCTAACTTTCTCAGGCAACAGAACTGGCAGCTCATTCTTAGGAACAGGCACAACCCCGCACTTATCACAATAAATAACTGGAATGGGCGCACCCCAGTATCTCTGCCTGCTTAATAACCAATCTCTTAACTTATATTGCACAACTTTCTTTCCTATCTTATTCTTTTCTATAAAAAAGGATATTTTGTCTATTGCATCTCTGCTCATTATACCATTAAATTTACCTGAATCAATTAAAATGCCTTCATCCACGAAAGCACGAGACATTTTTTTCTCATTTAATTCATAACTTTCAGATTTTATAACAATCTTTATCGGAATTTTATATTTTTTTGCAAACTCAAAATCCCTCTGATCGTGAGCTGGAACAGCCATAACCATTCCAGAGCCATAATCTGCAACAACAAAATTACCAGCATATACTGGTACTTTTTCATTAGTTAATGGATTAATTGCAAAGCTTCCAGTAAATGTTCCTTCTTTTTCCAACTCAATTGCATTTTTCTCGCTAGTACTTTTAATTCTTTTCAAAAATGCAATGACCTCTTTTTTTCCCTCTTTTGTAACAATATCCATTAATTTTGGATGTTGCGCACTTATAACCATGAAAGTAACTCCAAATATTGTATCTGGTCTTGTGGTAAATATTGGCCACTTTTCTCCATTGATTTCAAAATTGATTTCAACCCCATAACTTTTGCCTATCCAATTTTCTTGCATTAATTTTATTCTTTCAGGCCAATTAAGCTCTCTAACCTTTTCTAACAGTTCATCTGCATACTTTGTCGTTTTCAAAAACCATTGCTCCAAATGTTTTATTTCCACTTCAACATCTTTATGCACCCAGCATTTACCTCCATGAACTTGCTCATTTGCCAAGACACTATTGCATTTTGGACAAAAGTTAACAGGAGATTTCTTCCTATATGCCAATCCTTTTTTTAAAAACTCTAAAAAAAAGTATTGATCCCATTTATAATATTCAACATCGTGGCTTTCTATCTTCCTAGTCCAATCATAACTCAATCCCAAAGATTTTTGTTGTCTTATAAAATTAGCAATAGCAGTATCAGTAAAAATCCTTGGATGAGATTTCGCCTTTATAGCTGCATTCTCAGCAGGCAATCCAAAAGAATCATATCCTGTTGGATAAAGAACATTATATCCTTGCATTCTCCTAAAGCGCGCATATATATCACCCAATGTAAAATTAAATGCATGGCCTATATGCAATCCAGATCCAGATGGATAAGGATACATCTCCAAAACATAATATTTTTTCTTCTTCCTATCAATCTCAACTTCAAAAACCTTAGATTCTTCCCACTTTTTCTGCCACTTTTTTTCCATTTTAGAAAAATCAAATTCCTTGTTCATTACAATATCGTTTACCATATTGTTTATCATAGAATTGAAGATTTAAAGCTTTATCTCTACAGCCTAAAATTCTTCTTTCAGTCCATTTAAGAGGCCTTTTTTCTTCAACAAATTAACTGAAAATGGATTATACTTATAAACTATGTCTCCTTTGCTGTCATCGTCAAGCCAAGGCACAATTAAAACGGTATCCTTAGGTCTAAGCCACAAATCTCTTTTGAATCTTCCAGGAACTCTACAGTTTCTAGACTTTCCATCCGTACCTTTTACGTCCATTCTATTTCCCCCATATCTTTGAGTGATTATTCCCATAACTTCTCCTTTTCTAGGAAGTCTGACTCTTACAGGTGCAATCTGCTCCGTCTGCCCAACCGTAGGCAGACCATTATCAACTACTTCCTCAAATTCTCCATAATTACCCATAATATTTCATAGAAAACTGCTTTTTTAAACATATTTAATCGAAAAAGCAGATATTGTTTGTAAAAAAACTAACATTCGTTCAATTAAGTATGCAATAAAGAAATCAAAGTTTTAAAATCATATCTTAAAACCTCTTTTGCGCATAATTCTCTAACATCATTTCTTCTTCCTTCCATAAAATCAATAAAATCAGATGCAACAACATATCCCATACATTCTCTTATTTTCTCTTTGCATAGATAACAAGTTCTTTCTTTTTCAACCATTTATACTCTAACATATCAAACTTTTTATGTCTTTCCAAATAACCAATCAAATAAACTGAATGATTATTTAGAAAATTATCAAAATCTACAATTCTTCTTCATTAATTACAGAATAAATATCCAATGCGACTTCTTCATATGGATGAACTTCCTTTATAACACTTATTATAGATTTAGCCTTATTTCTCGGGCAAACAAATTCAATTCTCTCTTCTTCTACTTCTTCTAATTGATTTGCTTTCCCCATATGCGGATTTGCTTGTTTATTTGGTTTAAATCTACCAACGCCTTTACTAAAAAAGCTGCAATATTCATAGTTTCCGATTATCCCCGCACCAGCCACCAGCTTCACCTATTGCTTTTCTGACCTTGTCTGTATGTGTCAAAGGCACAAAGACAACTATTTTAACTAATTCCATAATATTATTATAAATTAATGATTTTTTAATCTTTTCCAAACAATAATTTATTTATTTTTCTTTAAGTTCAAATACAAATTCTTAATAAACAATATATATATTGGGAACAACACAAAATAAGATATTAAATTCCAGATAAAACCATTCAAGCTCTCCATACTTGTCTGGGAATTTACACCATTAAAAATACCTCCAACCAAATAAAATATCAAAAACATTAAAACGAAAAGCACAAAAGCACACAACGCAAAAAGAATGAATCTCCCAAATGTTACCCACCATTTTTCCTTCAAAAGTTTAAAACTGCCTGACAATGAAGCGAAAATACTTTTGTTCTCATTAACTAATATAAAATTAGAAAACGTCAAGTCAACTGAAATCCATATAAAAAAGCCCAAAAATATTAAAGCAACTAATAGGACAAAAATAATGCCTACTATGTTAGAAATTGACGCTAAAGCAACGCCAATGGCAATTAAAATCCCACCGGCCAAAGCAATTAATAAAAAAAAGACAAAAAGTAGTATCATCAGTCCAATTGATCTCCAATAAAACCTCTTCGCACCCTTTACTGAATCTGAATATGTAAATTTAGGCTTAAACGAAGCAACCAT
>JBBTAG010000039.1:0-2788 GCA_038044345.1 Nanobdellota archaeon | reverse complement strand
ATCATTTTATTTTTAATAAACAATGGCAATGTCCAAGGATCATCCCTGTGCCTTCTAAATGCATATGCCAATCCCTGCGGAGATAAAGGCTCTTTAACAGCGGCAACTCTTGCCCTAATATTTCCAAATACCAAATCAGTATCCAAAATAGGATTTGCCTCATCTAGCGGTCTTCCAGATTGTAATCTCAATTTGCCTGCCCAAGAATCAGCATCTTCATAACTAGGTAAAACATTAGTCACACATTCTTCATAATCCTGATGTCTTACAAACACCGGATTTTGTGCGATTGGGGCATTCAACATAATATCTTGCAACTTGCTATCCAAAAGCAATACTTCCACCAGTCCAAAACCAATTGTGTACCTAACAAGAATTCTTGCCAATTTATTCAATTCTCTATAATTCAAGCTTATTTTTTTATGCTGACTCAATTCATTTAACAAATCCTTAGACACATTAAAAAAAACGTGCCTTGTTTTTTCAGGATCTGTGAATTCCTCTGCTTTTGGTCTATGTTCTATCAAAACATTCCTAGCGAGATTCAATAACATGTGATGCTCTTCGTTTAGCGTATATTCAGGAGGCATCAAATGATAGAAATATTTTGCCTCGTTTTCAATTTTTAAAATTGTAACTGTCGCAGTTTCAAAATCAGACTTTATTTCATATTGATTTACAAGCTGTGCACCTTCTGGCAGCTGCGCAACAAGTCGAGTAAAAGTGAAATTAGGTAAAATATCCGGTCTGAATATCATTCTATATATTTCTCTGCCATTCGCAGCCTGCTCATCTGCCTTATCAAGATGCTGTTTTATCAACTTACTATGATCCAATAAAGAATAAAATCTCTCAAGCAATCTAAGATAATTAATATTTATTTCCTGGCCAGACTCTTGTTGTGCTTTTAAAGAATTAACTTTTCTTCTTAACTTATTATAACAATAGAATGGGTCTTGTTTGAGCAATGCAATAAAATCGCTCATCTCACTATAGATTTGGGAAACATCCCCGTACATTCTCAGCTTATCCATTGATAAAGCCATCTCTTGTTTTGTCAAGAAGTTATATATTCTGGCTATCTCTGCAAGTAAAGAAATTTGTTCAAAAGGATAATTATAATTTTTCTGTTGTACAAAAACAACCCTTGCAACTTCTGGATTTTCAGCAAGAGCATCGACAACCCGATTCATGGTGCTTGGATCATCAGCTATACTCGGAATGAAAGAAGCAGTCATAAAATTGATATACAATATCTCCTCTCCCTGTCTTCTTTCTACCTCAATTGCATACAACGGAACTTTTTCCTTAAACACCATTTTTCATCTCACCTATAATAAATCAATAAAGGCCTATATTAAATACATTTCGCTAATAATCTGCACCCATTATATCCACTAGGCAAACTATTTTAAACCCCAAAGCATTATTATAAAAATGGCTGAAGCGTATGTCCAACAACCCTTTTCATCAGATTCGGCAGGAAAAATAAGAGATGTTGAAGAAAAGCAACGTTTATTAAAAGACCGCGTTTTATTAATTGGGCAGAGCTTGATAGAAGAAAGGGACAGAACATTCAAAGAGCTGCAAGAACTGAAAAAAAATGTCACCTCGGTAAAAGAAGACAACAACCGCATAAAAGAGCTCCTGGAAAGAGTTGTTGAGCAATTAAATGGCGTAGCAAGAAAAGAAGAGTTAGCAATAATTCAAAGACAGCTAGATTTAATAAGAAAATAAAATAAACAAAAAAGATGGGAATATTTGAAGAAATAAAGAAAAGGCAGGAAGAAGGCAAATCTGACCAAGATATCATCCTTTTACTTCAAGCATCTGGTTATGGTATAAAAGAAGCCTCAGATGCAGTAGCCCAAACAAGAATAAAGGAAGCAATCTCTTCATCGCAAGATCCTGCAATCATTTCTCAATATGGCAATCAAGACCAAGAGATGATGCAATCAATAGCAAACCAACCTCAGCAAATACCTAAACCTAAAGCACAGCAAGAACAACAAATGCCTCAATATCAGCAAGAACAACAAGAACAACAAATGCCTCAATATCAGCAAGAACAGCAAGAACAGCCTCAGCAATATCAAGATCCATACCAAGCCTATGGTTCTTCAGGTTCGAGTGCAGATGTAGTATCTGAAATAGCCGAACAAATAGTATCAGAAAAAATGTCTGTCCTGAGAAAACAAATTGAAATTATTATCGATTTGAAAAATTCAAACGAAGTGAAAATAATTTCAATAGATGAACGATTAAAACGCTTAGAAAAAATAATTGATCGTATTCAACTTTCAATTTTGCAAAAAGTTGGAGAGTACATAACAAATGTTGAAGACATAAAAAAAGAGATAGTTGAAAGTCAAAAATCATTCAAAACACTTCTTAGTTCAAAAGGGCACAAAACAGACTACAAAAACAACTAATTTTTAGAATAAAACTCACTTTCCCCTTGTCAATATCCAAGCGGCAACTGCACTAACAATAACCAATAATATGGCGCCCATTACTCTCCCTGAATAAAGCCATGAAGTAATGTTC
Organism: Nanobdellota archaeon; assembly: GCA_038044345.1. Classification (GTDB taxonomy): domain Archaea; phylum Nanobdellota; class Nanobdellia; order Pacearchaeales; family GW2011-AR1; genus VGKP01. The sequence continues at coordinate 241 of JBBTAG010000039.1, read as the reverse complement.
TGCACTTCAGCACTTCCACTGTCTTGGCTATTCCAAGGCATGAACGGACCCAAAGAATCTGAAAATACAACTATCGCTGAGATGATAAACATCAAAATCAGCAAAATGACAAATGCAATTCCTATTCCTTTATGCATGAAATTCATATCCTTTCCAACAAGCCCCATGAGGATTAAAAGTAAAAATAAACTTATTAGAAAAACAACAAACCATGCAGATATATTAATAACATAATCGCTAG
>JBBTAG010000038.1:0-6337 GCA_038044345.1 Nanobdellota archaeon | reverse complement strand
TGGAAACACTATTCCGGGAGAAGATTATGTTATGTTATGGCGGGATGAATTTGGTTTTTGGTCAGATAGATATATCTGGGGCGACCTTATAGCTGATGACACAAACATAGTTTTTGGAACATATGTTAGAAAAGGTGGAGGAGTAGACTTTTCTCCAGGAAAAACAAATGTCTCTCCATTTTTCACAGAATCAGTAAAATTCGATCCTTATTCGTTTTATATCCCGGATGCAAGCATATCTTCCCCAACTAATGGACAAGTGGTTTCAGGTTTTACAGATGTTAGAATAGGAAAAGCTTCGGTAGTCTATGGCCATCCTGGCGAAATAAGATTAAGGATTGATGGAAATCCATTTTTGGTAAATCCTTTAATGCCTGGCGATACCCCAATTTTTAAGAATGTTCCAACACAATATCTAAGCAATGGTGCTCATACATTAGAATTACAGGTAGAAAGCAGCGGAGACCCCTACTATACTGATTCTGTATTAGGAGATGACCCCACATTCACAGGAATATCTCCCCCAGTTACAATAATGGTTTCAAACAACATAAATTTAAATGTACCACCAAATACATTTAATAATTACCTTGCCTTATCAGGGCATACAACACCGGTAAATTCAGAAGTTGTACTTGATGTATATGATGGACATAATAAGATAAGAAGTCTAACAAACAATATATCGAACGGTTCATTTAATTTCGGCTGGGATGGGAGAGATTCATCTGGTGTTGACATGCCCCCAAATATGTATAAATTAATAGTCAATGCAAGAGATACTTCACAAGCAGCTTTTTCTCCGGATAAATTAAAAACAATCGAATCCGCTGGTGCGACATCAAATAATCAGTCAATGACTAACTGGATTTGGAAGGAAGGAAACTCTGTCAGTCTTAGAAAAACTTTTCTGCCCAGACAGAAATATGAAAACAGATGGCTTGGACTTTTTCCTATTGACGGATTATTTGCGCAAGACTATTCTACTTTCAGCTTCGCAGTAGAAGATGCCTCCAATTATTTAGGTCCTGGAAGAGATGTCTATACTGCTTCAGGAATACCCTCCCCATTAGTTGTTCAATATAATGCAGATTTACAGAAATTCCTTTCAGCATTAGGAGACACAAATAACTTAATAAGCGATGTATTCAGAAATGGTCATGTAGCCAAAGGTCCTAAGGCGGGCAATACAAATGTATTAGGAAATTCCGGGATATTCGGAGGGGAATACATGTCTAGTTTCATAAGCTGTCAAGCATTAGCTTCTGTTTTTAAGAACAGTTATACAAAAACAAATATGCCAAATTCAGGAAGTTGGTCATATGGTCAAATAAATCGCGCCGCCCACACCTGGTGGGATGCTGGTTGTCAAAGCGCAAAAATCGGAATTTCCGCCGCTGTGGGAATATATCCAGTAATATACCAAGGAAACTATCAAAGCAGAGCTTTTCTTGGATGGAACACTACATACAGCGGAGGAGTGTTTAATGACTCAGCAATGAGCTTTAACAGATTAGGAATAGTTGGATATATGGATCAGGCGATGGACGTTCCACTTGATGCTGCCGTCGCAGCAGCGGCAGCCGGTTCCCTTAATTTTGATTTAAATGACATTCAGATTTACGGAAATCCACATAATAAATTTAGCGGACATCCCTAACTAAAAATGGAAACAAAAAAAACATCAGCATTGGTTAAGGCAGGCATAGTAGGAACAGGCGTCTTGCTCTTATCTTCCATCGTTTTATTCAATGGAAAAGATAGAAAACCTTCTGGAAATTTAAAAAATATGACATCAACAAATCTAGCAAATGCAGCATCAGCAAATTCAACAAATACAGTATCAGCAAAAGAAACATTTGTGCCCCTCGAATTGAATTATAATCCTGGACATGGTATTGCAAAATCATTCAAATCGCGTTATTTTAAAGATAATATTTTTGTAAATGAAGACTTAAGAGAAAAAGACAGGACTTTTGTTTTAAATGAAATAATACCTACATTTGACTCTTTCTTGGACAGACATAACTTGCCATATAAAAGAATCTCAAATATTAAAGAAATAGATCATTTAAGAGTTTATGACCAGGGAGAAGGAATTAGGGTTTCAACATTTAGAGCAGATAACTTAGTAGCTAGCATTTCTGGAAACGGAAAAACTCAAGAAATTATTTATTTTCAAGATTCAAGTCAGGACATTGAAGATTTAATACAAAGAGAAACTCCTGCTACTCAACAACAACTTAGGTATTTCACAAACGCTCATCCAAATATTTTAATAGGCAATGAAGAAAAAATTGAATCTCAAATTAGAAATTTTCTCGTCAATGAAGGATATAATGTAAACGCCATGACTAATCAAGGGCTCATTCAAAGAGAACTATTTGGAATTAACTTGCCATTCTATGAAATGGTTTATATCCCAACACAATATTTTACAGGAAACTTAAATCCAAATTATGCAATTCCAGGCAGGACAAGTGTAAGAATTTCTGGAATTAATGGCCAAGTCTGCGGATTTACGCACATGCCTCAAAAAAGATCAAACGATAAGAATATCAAACTGCCTAAATTTCCTCCCGTACATCAAACACTCAGATAATTAAAGCTCTCACCACAACAATCTTTAAATCAAAAAATCAGATTATTGCTCATCCTTATGGTAAAGATCAAGGATCACGACAATGCCGTTGTTTTTGTCATGTGCATATGAAAGTCTAAAAGGAGGAAGATAGAGTTCTCTAGTGCCTTTCCTATTATGCTTCATAGGTTTCCCAATTTCAGGATTATCTTTTATTTTAAACAATAGCTTTTCAATTCTTGATTTAACAGACATATCTTTAATTTTAGAGACTGTTCTCTTGAAGTTTTCATCAAAATCGATTTTCACCATTTTTTGAAATCTTCTATAAAATCATCAAACTCCATTCTTTTAAAATCGCCTTTATCGTGTCTTCGCCATGCTTCTTCAGTCCTTCGAGCAAATTCTAAGTCTTCTTTAAATTTCTCATCAAGGTCATCAGCTTTTTTGAGTAAAAAACTAGACTTATCTTTAATTATCAAAAATCTATCTCCTTCTTTTATATCTTTTCTCATATTTGCAGGAATTACTATTTGTCCTTTCGAACTTATAGTTGCAGTTTCTATTTCTACCATGGTAAGTCATACCTTACTTACTATTTAAATCTTTTGATTTCATTTGTCTAGATGGTTTTTCAAGCGTAAAATCCCGAGCGAGGCGTTGATCAAAAAAGGGTGGTTATTTGATATCTCCTATCTTAGTAAAGATAACAATAAAATCAATTATCTTTTATATGCTTCATCATGATGACCAAAAAAGATAAATCTAACTGTTTTAGTCGTTTCATTAATCTCAAATTTGAGAACGAAGTTCTTCATAATGTGCACTCTTCTTTCGCCCGCAAAAGCATACTTAAGAGGTTTATAGTGTTGAGGGTTCAATAAAATCTCATCTATTTTATTCATAACTGCCCCATAAGTCTTTTTATCTTTCTTAAAAAGCTTATTCAGATCTCTTTGCAAGGAAGGAATTATTTCGAAATTGTACATTTTTACCTATTTTTCAATCAACTTCCTTAATTCACGTATATTATTAAATTTAATGCCTTTTTCTTTTTTCCTTTCTCTCATTTCTTTGATGAAATCTTCTTTCATGGACAATTCATCTACGGGATGCCAATCAATCTTTTCACAAAATTCCCATTCATCTTCTGTTATGTTTCCAGTTTTCATATAATTCTCAAAGATTAGCTTTTTCATAGTTTCTTCTCTTGCTATTTCGCTCCAATTAACCCATTGCAAATTCTTTAATTGGCTCTTTACTTCTTCAGGCAATGATAAAGTAATACTGGTCATTTTATTCTCCCAGAATTCTTAATTTCCTCAAATTTTTTTAATTCCATGATTCTAATTATAAATCTTTGCTTAAGATACTCTGCCCAGTTTATTTCTGGATGTTCATCTATTTTTTTCTTAAGCTCTTCAGGTATCGATATAGTAAATGTAGCCATTTTGTTTATTCGCTTGATTTAGTGCAAATACTAATATTTGTGCACCTATTTAAACCTTTCTTTTAGCAAGTTTCTTGAAGGATTTCTATTTTGTGGGAGCTAAAATTAATGCATAGTTGGACAGCCTCAGATGGTTGTTTACTGATTATATCAAAATATTACAGAAATGATTATAAAACAAACTTATATGGTATTTTAATGCAAAAAAAGTCAATAGAATTGGCAGAAGAAGCAGGAGTTCTGGTAAGTAAGCTTGTTGATTTTTCTGCTAGAGAGATTAGAGAAAGGTACATGGAATGTGATAAATTAGGACATTATGCGCCAGATAATCCCCGAGAAGATTTTTGTGGGCATTGCTTTAGAAGACTTGAATATGTTGCATATAATGTCCAACAAATACTTGGAGAAAGACGAAATGTTCCTATATTTCAGCAACCTCTTGATGCGCCCGTACTCTCTGAACAAAGAGACCGAGAGATTGAAGGTTTAAAATTTGATGATTGGTGTTTTGGGTTAAAAGAAATATTTTATTTATTTGAAAATACTTAGAATAAAATTGTCCAAAAAACCTAATAATTGTTTAATACCTAAATGTTTTTTAACCCATCTAGTGCTTTAGTTTTTATGAATAAATTAATGTCATTGGTTTTATCTGCCTCTTTATTATCTGGATGTGCAACTTACAAAAAACCTTCTTCTTCTTATGGCCCAAAATTAGATGACCCGCATTATGAAGTAAGAGAAAGAGCAGCTCAAAGTCCCATTTATAACATTGTTCCAAGGCACAGAGAGCAGATAAGATTTTATGATTTTCCCCATTGGACAACCTGGGCTTTAGCTGGCAATGATGGCGACGGCATTTTCGGCGAATATTCAGGAAAAAATCCTTACACTGCAAACATCAATTTCAAAGGCTTTTGCTCTTGGAATGCAAGAAATCCAATGCACAATCTTACTTTTTACGTAATTGGCACTGCTGATTGGAAAAGACATTATAATTTTTCCTTAATGAGCATGGAAAAAGGAGTTGGAGTAAAAGTTTTCTCCAATGCTTCAAAATGGAAAAGAGGCACCAGAAAAACTTTTGACATTGGTTTTAATGATTTTAAGCCATATTTAAAAATTGCACCTCCAAAAGTAGATGTCTATCTTGGATGGAGAAAAAATGGTTCTTTTGAGATAAAAGCAAGACCCGATTTAAGAAAGAAACTGGATAAACAATAGTTTCTTTGGAATTATCTCTGCCTGCCAGAACGCCTTCGGGAAAAAATACCAACTAAAAGATCATCGAGTTTTTCATTCGATGCCTTCTTCAATTTAGTGCTCGCACAGCTTCTTCTTACAATATCCTCAACTTGTTCTGGAATTGAAAGCATATTTTTTCTCGATCTTTTTCTTACAATTTCATGAATATCTTTGCTTAGATAGATTTCGACTTTTTCTTTGCCCTGTCTTGATTCTTTGTTTGTTTTTTGCTGATTTTTTTCAGAATTATTTAAACTACTAAATGCTGAATCTATTTCCTGAATTGTCCATCCTCTTTTTAAAAGAGGAGCAATAATCTCATCATTAGAATATCCTCTTCTTTTCACTTCTCTTATAAAATTCACCAACTCTTGATTTGCTTTCATATTATTTTTTTTTATTTCTTCGCTTTCGCTGTAGAAATGTATACTTTCTGCACCGCAAATGATTTGTATATTCCTTCTAATATATCTGTGCCGGCATAGCCTGCAAGAAGAGAAAGCCTAGGATCAAAATTGAATACAATGCCCACAAAAATACCTATTATTGTCGCAATGACAATAGTAATTGCGTAATATCCCCAAAGAATTCTTCTCCTTAATGAAAGAGCTTTCAAAAGACCTACAACACCTCTAGTTACTCCGCCAATTCCTCCAAGAAGGCCTGCTGTTAAAGTTGGATCCATCATTGCTTAATTAGAAAACCATTTATTCAATTGTGGAATTGTTAATATAACCGCTATAATTAGATACCAATACCATTCAAACACAAAAACCAAATTTCTGAAACCTGCCCAAGCCGTCACCAAGAAAAGCGTATAAAACATCACAGTAATCTTCAAAAGAGAGATATCATACCACCTTATCCCTTTAATGTTTTTTCCATATCTAGATATCAATCTCATTTTATCACCCTTCCACTGTCAATGAAATCGATTATTTAAATGTTTCTTTATCTTTTGATTACTTACGGTTTTTTATGTGTATGAAAATACATAAGGAAGATATTATCAAAAACACGATGCACCACCGCACCTTGAAAGGTGCGGTTTGAAAAGGTGC